>DATGCB010000408.1:0-3332 GCA_035312365.1 Eudoraea sp.
CGATGTTTGTCTTTCGGCGAAACTACCGTAAACGCTTTGAGAAACGAAAGCGGGATAATCAGCAATAATATTGGAAACTTCCATCATCATTATTGGTATATCATTAGTCTTGTCTGCCTTCTTTTCAGGCATGGAAATCGCTTTTATTTCGGCAAACAAGATCCATATAGAAATAGAAAAAAAGCAAAAGGGCTTCCTGGCTAAAGTACTTACCCGCCTTACGGCAAAACCCTCCAAATTTATCGCCACCATGCTGATTGGCAATAATATAGCACTGGTGGTTTATGGCTTGTATATGGGAGATCTCCTGATGGAGTGGTTTCATGGGGTGCTTCCTTCGGAAAATAGTTTTGTGCAGTTAATGCTTACAGATTTTAGCCTGCTGACACAGACCCTTATATCCACGGTGATCATTTTGCTGACAGCGGAATTTTTACCAAAGGTGCTGTTCCAGATCTATGCCAATACCCTGCTAAAGGTACTCGCCATTCCTGCCTTTTGCTTCTATGTACTCTTTACCTTTGTTTCCGATTTTGTGATCAAAGTGTCCGATTTTATTCTTAAAGCCTTCTTTAAAACATCGGGGGATGAGGTGCAATTGGCTTTCAGCAAGTTAGAACTGGGGGATTATATTACGGAACAAATGGAAACAGTGGAGGAAAAGGATGAGGTAGATTCCGAGATCCTGATCTTTCAGAATGCCCTGGAGTTTTCAACGGTTAAGGCCAGGGAGGTTATGATACCAAGGACGGAGATCAGGGCTGTGGAATTGCACGAGACCCCAAAAAATCTCGCCAGGTTATTTACCGAAACCGGATTCTCCAAAATACTGGCCTACAAGGATACCATTGATAATATCATAGGTTATGTGCATTCCTATGAATTGTTTAAAAAGCCCAATACCCTTAAAAGCATCCTGTTGCCTGTGGAATTTGTGCCGGAAACCATGCTGATCCATGACATTTTAAATGTCCTGACCAAAAAAAGGAAAAGCATCGCCGTTGTGCTCGATGAATATGGCGGTACCAGCGGGATCATCACCGTGGAGGACATTGTGGAGGAGCTGGTGGGTGAAATAGAAGATGAGCACGACACTACTGACCTCTATGAAGAACAAATCAATGAAACCACATATAAATTTTCGGCGCGGCTTGAAGTAGATTACCTCAACGAGAATTACCGGCTGGAACTGCCTGAAAGTGAAGAATACGGTACCCTGGGAGGGCTCATTGTCAACGAAACAGGGGAAATTCCCGATCAGGATTCAGAAATAAAGGTGGATCAGTTTTTATTCAGGATTCTGGAGGTCTCCAGCACCAAAATTGACCTGGTTACGCTGCAAATCCTCGAAAAGGAATGACAAATGAAGGATCTCTGGCCCGGGACCCAATATTCAGGGATCTCCACCAATAGAAGCCACTTCCCATCCCCATTCGCCTATCTGTCAAAACGGTTGAAATGAATATGCCTGCCACCGACTTGAACGAATAGTTTAAAAGCAGATATAACCGTACTTCTTTAGTAAAATAAAGTTTGAACAGAGCAAAGAAAATGGTAATTTCGCCAACTGATTAAAAACATACCTTATCATGGCAATATTAGAGAATATTAGAAAACGTACAACCGTGCTGATCCTCATCATCGGGATGGCATTGTTCGCCTTTGTAATATCCGGCATATTCAGCAGCAATGATTTTTCGGGCGGAAAGATAGGTTCATCAGTAGCCGAAATTAACGGACATGAAATTTCCATTGATGAATTCAGGAAGAAGATCGAAAGGGCCTCCAGATCAAACGCCGGCGCAACTTCGTCCATGCAAATAGTAAACAGTGTTTGGAATCAGGTAGAGCGAAATACCATTTTGGGTCAGCAAATTGAGGATCTGGGTATTGAGATCGAACAGGATCAGATCATCAATGTTATTAAGTCGAACCCCGGATTCACCCAGAACCCCCAGTTTTTGAATGAGGACGGTATTTTTGAAGACAACAAATTCAGGGAGTTGATTGCCGATCTCAAGGTCAATGCCCCGGCTCAGTACCAGGACTGGCTTCAGGATGAGGCGGCCATTATTCAGGGCGCCAAAGAACAGGCCTATTTCAATTTAATCAGGGCAGGAACCAGCGCCACCCTTAAGGAAGGCGAACTCGATTATAAACTGGCCAATGATAAAGTTGACATCAGATATGTCAGAATCCCCTACACATCTATTCCTGACAGTGCAATCGTGATATCTAAAAAGGAGATAGCAACCTTTATTGAAGAGCATCAGGAAGAATACAGGCAAGACCCGGCAAGGGACATACAATTTGTTTATTTTGAAGAAAAACCATCTCCCCAGGATGAAGCGGATATTAAAGAAGCCGTTTCAAATTTAATAGAAGATAAAGAGACCAAAGCTCAGGATACAACCTATGTGGAGGCGGGTTTTAGAAACACAAAGGATGTGGCGGCTTTTCTCGATAGAAATTCCGACACTAAATTTGACACCATCTATAAGAGTAAAAATGAATTGCCTGCCACATTTGCCGATACCCTGATGGCCTTGAGACCGGGACAATTATTTGGCCCTTACCGGGATGGCGATGCCTTCAAAGTATCTAAAATGATGGATCGGAAACCTAATGGATCTGTAAAGGCCAGCCATATACTCATCAGTTATGCCGGTGCGGAACGAGTCAATCCCCAGGTGACAAGGACCAGGGAAGAAGCAGAGAAAAAGGCCAAGGATCTCTTAAAAGAGGCCACCAATCCAGGGACCGTATTTGCCGAACTGGCCCGGGATAATTCCGATGGCCCTTCCGCGTCGCAGGGCGGAGACCTCGGTTTTTTTCAGGAAGGCGTTATGACCCCTAAGTTCAATGATTTCGCCTTTGGCAACCGGGTAGGCCATATAGGTCTTGTAGAAACCGAGTTCGGTTTTCATATTGTAAAGGTCGATGAAAAACAGGATCTTGTACAACTCGCAACGCTTACCAGAGCTATTGAACCGTCTGAAGAAACCATTAACAGCTTGTTTACGGAAGCGACAAAGTTTGAAATGGCTTCGACCTCTACAGATAAACCTTTTACCGAGCTTGCAAAGGAAAACGAATTCGTCATGCGGCCCGTGAATAAGGTCAAGCAGATGGATGAAAACCTCCCCGGCCTTGGCCAGCAAAGGGCTGTGGTACAATGGGCGTTTAAGGAAGATACGGAAATTGGGGATATCCAAAGATTTGGCATCAACAATGGATACGCGGTGGTACAGTTAACGGCAAAGTACAAAGCAGGACTTATGAGTGTTGAAGATGCATCTGCAACGGTATTGCCTAAGCTACGGAAGGAAAAA
>DATGCB010000409.1:0-6995 GCA_035312365.1 Eudoraea sp.
ATGTAAAAGGGGGGCGTTGCGAAACCTGCCAGGGTGGTGGCCTTCGTGTTATTGAAATGAATTTTTTGCCCGATGTCTACGTAGACTGCGAAACCTGCAATGGGAAACGATTTAACCGGGAAACCCTGGAAATAAGATATAAGGGAAAATCGATCGCAGATACACTTGAAATGACCATCAATGAAGCGGTCGATTTTTTTGAGAAGATTCCCAAGATCTACCGGAAATTAAAAACGATCCAGGATGTAGGCCTTGGTTATATTTCTCTTGGCCAGCAGTCCACTACCCTATCCGGAGGAGAAGCCCAAAGGGTGAAACTCGCCACCGAACTTTCTAAACGCGATACCGGGAACACATTTTATATCCTTGACGAACCCACGACCGGATTGCATTTTGAGGATATCAGGGTATTGATGGAAGTTTTAAACAAACTGGTGGACAAAGGAAATACCGTGTTGGTTATTGAGCACAATATGGATGTCATAAAAATGGTAGACCATATTATTGATATTGGTTACGAAGGGGGTCGAGGCGGGGGCATGATTGTTGCAAAAGGATCTCCTGAAGAAGTGAGCAGAGATACTAAAAGTTATACGGCGGAGTTTTTAAATAGGGAACTCGGTTCTCATAAATCGGTATCGGAATTACTGAAGATCTGATCCTGGCCGATTACCGCGGATGCGAGAATGGGCCAAATCAGGGTTGGAGACGCATATAAGTTGGAGCGAAGCCCATTATTAGTGCAGGGCATTCACTAACTTCATCACAAGTTTTAAAAATCTTTCTGGGATATGAGAAAAGAACAGCATCACAAGGGATGGAACGAAATTAAAACAAACGATTCATGGGCCATATTCAAGATCATGGGCGAATTTGTTATGGGGTTTGAAAAAATGAGCGCTATTGGCCCCTGCGTTACTATCTTTGGCTCAGCACGGACCAAGGGGGATGCGGACTACTATAAAATGGCCGTAAATATTGCCAAAAAAGTATCGGAGGCTGGATACGGGATTATTACCGGTGGCGGACCGGGTATCATGGAGGCGGGCAATAAAGGGGCACATTTGGCTGGCGGAATCTCAGTAGGACTTAATATTGACCTTCCTTTTGAACAACACGACAACCCTTACATTGATGAGGATAAAAGCCTGGATTTTGATTATTTCTTCGTTCGCAAAGTGATGTTCGTTAAGTATTCACAGGGATTCGTCGTAATGCCGGGTGGCTTTGGCACTCTTGATGAGCTCTTTGAGGCAATTACACTGATACAAACCCATAAAATAGGAAAGTTCCCGATCATCCTGGTAGGTTCGGATTTTTGGGCGGGCCTGCTCCAATGGATCAACAGTACCATGCTGAAAGTGGGAAATGTAAGCCCTGATGATCTCGATTTAATCAAAATTGCGGATACCGAAGATGAAGTAGTCGAAATAATTGATAACTTCTATAAGGGACATACCCTGAGCCCAAATTTTTAAATTCATGAGTCGGGAAAAAATGCTGAAACACCGTATTGGTGCGCTATATATTGTGATTATGGGTTGTGTTGGAACATCCCATTGTCAGCACAACAACCTGATCACTGCAAATTTAGACGGGGAACTCCGGGAGATCAATGTCCAACAGGAGTTTACCTACCTTAATGATTCCCGGGATACGCTCGAGGTCCTGTATTTCAATGATTGGGCGCATGCCTATTCCGACAAACACACGGCCCTGGCCAAACGTTTTGCCGAAGAATTCAAGAAGAGCCTGCATCTCGCCAAAAAAGAGGAACGCGGTAACACCGAGATTTTAAGTATTGTTGATCACGAATACAGGGGCATTGGCTGGAAGAGGGTCACTGGTAAGGATATCGTAAAATTTACCATGAACACCCCGTTACCGCCCGGATCATCGGTCAAATTCTTTATAACCTATACCGTTAAGCTTCCTCCCTCAAAGTTTACGCCCTATGGTTATGACAACAGAGGAGGGTATTATCTCAAAGACTGGTATCTTACGCCGGCAGTGTATGATGGTTCATGGCACCTGTACTCCAATAAGAACCTGGAGGACCTTTATACAGATATCACGGATACCAACATTAACTTTATCTTTCCTGATTCGCTACACCTTGGAACCAATTTCAATGAAGTTAGCGTTACTTCTTTCCCGCATAAGCAATATGCTTCGCTCAGGGGGGAAAATCGCAAAAACTGTGACATTATTCTCAATCCCTCCAATAAATTCATCAAGCATGTAACCCCGCATTTAATTGTCGTGACCGATATCAAATCCAACAAATACGACGAAATATTACAGGGAGTATCCATCAACCGCATCACCAGATTCATCCACGAAAACCTGGGGGATTTCCCGTATGAACAGTTGTTGGTCAGCGAAATCGATTTTAATAAGAACCCCCTCTACGGCCTCAATCAGTTACCCTCCTTTATCCGACCCTATGAGGGACAGTTTCAGTTTGAGATGAAATTTTTGAAAACTGCTTTGATCAGCTATTTGAGGGAAACACTTTTCCTGAATCCCAGGAAAGAGAAATGGATTGCCGATGCCCTTGTCAACTATATGATGATTAATTATGTGGAGGAATTTTATCCGAATCAGAAACTTCTGGGTAAGCTGGCAAATGTATGGGGGTTGCAGAACTTTCATCTGGCAAATATGGGATTTAATGAACAGTACCCCTTCCTTTACATGCTCACTGCGCGCAAGAATCTTGATCAGTCACTGAGCACCCCCAACGATTCCCTGATAAAGTTCAACCAAAAAATTGCCAACACATATAAGGCCGGCCTTGGCCTTGCTTATTTGGCAGATTATTACGGGAAAGAAAAAATTGACAGGACTGTAAAGGCCTTTTATGAAGCATTTAAACTAAAACCTGTCAACGCAGATGATTTTGAGGGCATTCTGAGGAAGTATGTCGATAGCGATGTGGATTGGTTTATGGGTACCTATGTCAATACCAGTGATCGCATCGATTTTAAAATTAAAAATGTATTCAAAACCGCCGATTCCCTGACAGTAACCCTCAGGAACAAGACCGGAACAAACGTTCCGATTTCCCTATTTGGCCTTGACAAAGATACTGTGGTATCCAAATATTGGTTCACGGACATCTCTGATGAAAAATCGGTAACCATCCCAAGGCAAGGTGAAACGCGCCTGGTATTGAATTATGATCAAAAAATACCGGAATTTAACCAACGGGATAATTGGAAGACGCTGAGCGGATTTTTTTCGAGCAATAAAAAACTTAAGTTTCAATTTTTAAAAGACTCGGAAAATCCGTATTACAATCAGATCTTTTATATGCCCGTGGTTGGGTTTAATGTTTATGACGGCCTCTCCCCGGGGCTCCGTTTTACCAACAAGACGCTGCTTGAAAGACCGTTTGTTTTTGATGTTCCACCCTCTTATGCGTGACTGGAAAGATCGTTAGTAGGGCATGGCCGGTTTAATTATCGCCAATACCATCGCAAAAGCGGGATGTATGTCACAAATTATTCCCTGGGAGGATCCACGTACCATTTTCAAAACAATTCCAGGTATTCCACCCTTACGCCTTCCATCGGATTTGGATGGAGGCCCGATAATCTGATTTCCAATAAAAAACAAAGCCTGATCCTGCGGCATGTAAATGTCTTTAGAACGATCGATCCCGCCCTGGGTGATCTGGAAACAGACCCTGATTACAGTGTTTTCAATATCAGGTACAACAACTTCAATACCGGTATTATTGAATATTCTTCATGGTTTGTGGATGCCCAACATGCGAGCAATTTTACAAAACTGGTATTCAATATGGAATATCGAAAGTTGTTTGAGAATAACCGCCAGCTGAACCTGAGGTTTTTTGCAGGAAAATTTTTGAGGAATGAAACCAATTCAGATTTTTTTAGCTTCGCCCTGGATCGGCCCACAGATTATTTATTCGATTACAATTATTTGGGGAGGTCGGAAGATTCCGGAATTACCAGCCAGCAAATTATTATCGCCGAGGGGGGATTTAAATCGAAGCTTAACAACCCCTTTGCCAACGATTGGATGGCTACCGCCAATGCGAGTTTCAACATCTGGAGATGGATTGAACTGTACGGGGACGCTGGTCTAATGAAAAGTAAAAACCAGGATGCCAGGTTTGTATATGATTCCGGCATACGATTAAATTTCGTCACCGACTATTTTGAACTCTACTTTCCTTTGTATTCCAACAACGGATGGGAAATAGCCCAACCGGGATATGACGAAAAAATTCGTTTTGTCGTCACAATAAGCCCAAAAACCCTCATTGGGCTATTTACCAGAAAGTGGTTTTAATTATTGAAATATTCTTAATAATATGGCATTTCGTTGTAACATGTGTAACATTTTCGATTTTTAGGGCTTCTTTTTTATATTATGTTTAAAAAATTTCTTGATCCATGCATTGTAAATACCAATCTATTTTGATATTTTTGTAGAAAATTCTTCCCTGCTCGATGGACGTGAAACTACAATCAAGTGATGATATATCTTTCGATGATTTCCGGGCACAAATACTAGGCGATTACGAAGTTGCGGTTACCAGCAGAGAATGCAGTTTGCTCGGCAGGCGGGAAGTGCTTACCGGCAAAGCCAAATTCGGGATTTTCGGAGACGGAAAGGAACTGCCTCAATTAGCCATGGCCCGGTCCTTCCGGGATGGTGACTTCCGCAGCGGTTATTACAGGGATCAAACATTTATGATGGCACTCGGGTTCATTACCCCAAAGGACTTTTTCCACGGACTGTATGCCACCACTGATATAGAGAAGGAGCCGATGTCCGCAGGACGCCAAATGGGAGGTCATTTTGGCACCTATAGTTTAAATGAGGATGGTAGCTGGAAGGACCTGACGGCCCAGAAGAACAGCAGCCCGGACATCTCCCCTACCGCCGGCCAAATGCCCAGGCTTTTAGGTCTGGCCCAGGCTTCAAAGATTTACCGCAATGTCAAGGGGATCGATGCAGGAAAATTTTCCAGGAATGGCAATGAGGTGGCCTGGGGAACTATTGGAAATGCCAGTACCAGTGAAGGCCATTTTTTTGAAACTTTCAATGCCGCCGGCGTCCTGCAGGTGCCCATGATTATAAGTGTCTGGGATGATCAATATGGCATATCCGTACCGGCCAGATATCAGACTACCAAGGAAGATATTTCTGAAATATTGAAAGGTTTCCAGAGGAATGAAGACGAGGCAGGTTTTGAAATACTCAAGGTCAGAGGCTGGGACTATACCGCCTTGATCCATACCTATGAAAATGCCTCGGATATATCGCGGGAAGAGCACGTTCCTGTGCTCATTCACGTCACAGAATTAACCCAGCCTCAGGGGCATTCCACCTCAGGTTCCCACGAGCGCTACAAGAGTGAAGAGCGACTCAAATGGGAACAGGCCAATGATTGCAACAAACGGTTTCGCGAATGGATCATAGAGAATAAAATTTCCAATGAAGAGGAGCTTACCGCTTTGGAAAAAACAATTAAGAAAGAGGTAAGAACCGCAAAAAAAGAAGCCTGGTCAGAATTTTTGAGACCCCACATGGAGGCAAAGAAGACTTTGATCACTTTATTGGACAATGTTGCGAGTAATACCGGCAGCAGGGGCTTGATAACAAAGGTCAAAAATGATCTGATCGCCGTGGAAGAACCCTTGAAAAAGGATTTAGCTTCCAAAGGCAGAAAAGCACTCCGCTATCTGCTGGGGGAACAAACACCCGAGAAAATGGCTTTGACCAATTGGGTAAACACTTTTTTGAAGGAGTCTCAACCATTGTTCAGTTCTCACCTTTACAGCGAGCTCGATAATAAAGCTGCCAACGTAGAAGAAATTAAACCCACGTACAATGCCTCACCCGAATCCGTTGACGGCAGAATTATACTAAGGGACAATTTTGACCGGCTTTTGAGTATGCACCCAGAACTTCTCATTTTCGGAGAAGACAGCGGTGCCATCGGGGATGTGAACCAGGGCCTGGAGGGCCTTCAGAAAAAATATGGGGAATGGCGTATCTCTGATACCGGGATCAGGGAAGCTACCATTATTGGGCAAGGCATAGGGCTGGCACTGAGGGGGCTCCGACCCATCGCGGAAATACAATACCTGGATTACCTCTTATATGGTCTCCAAACGATGAGCGATGACCTTGCAACACTCCTATACAGGTCGGTAGGGAAACAGAAGGCACCGCTCATTGTCAGAACGCGGGGACACCGGCTCGAAGGCATTTGGCATTCCGGCTCTCAGATGGGTGGCCTGATCCATCTCCTCAGGGGAATGCTGATCCTGGTTCCAAGGAATATGACCAAAGCTGCAGGTTTTTATAATACCTTATTAAAGAGTGATGAACCTGCGTTGATCATCGAGAGCTTAAACGGGTACAGGCTTAAAGAACCAAGGCCCAGTAACCTGGGAAAACTTTGTACGCCAATCGGAGTCGTGGAAATCCTCAGGGAGGGTTCTGATATCACCCTCCTATCGTACGGATCAACGATGAGGATCGTGCTAGGAGTAGCGACGGAACTCAGCGAAGTTGGTATCGATGCCGAAGTCATCGATGCGCAAAGTCTTCTGCCCTTCGACATCAATGCCGATGTCGTACAAAGTATCCGAAAAACCAACCGCCTTCTCGTTATAGATGAGGATGTGCCAGGCGGGTGTGCCTCCTATCTGGTGCAGCAGATCATTGAAGGACAGGGGGGGTACAAATATCTCGACAGTGCCCCACAAACGCTTACCGGAAAAGCCCACAGACCAGCATATGCTTCGGATGGGGATTATTTCTCCAAACCCAATTCCGAAGATATTTTTGAGAAAGTCTATGAGATTATGCACGAAGCAAACCCCGCTGATTATCCTAAACTCCGCTGATCCGCGTTTCCTTATAAATTCCTGACTTCCGTTGAAGGTTATTAAAAGACCTTTTTATTTTAGGCATCGTCCTGTTCTGATTATTGGTAAGAACGTTAC
>DATGCB010000410.1:0-2191 GCA_035312365.1 Eudoraea sp.
AGGGGGCTACTATAGATACTTTACAAGTTGATGCCTTATAAGCTACCCTTCTAGGGCTAGAGCCCACAAATCATTCAGTATATAATACTACAACAACTATACATTTTTGTGTAATATTTGTGCAAATTAAAAGGAGTTACGCTTATTGTTTAAACATAACTCTCTGATAATTAAGTGGTCCCACCTGGGCTCGAACCAGGGACCCCCTGATTATGAGTCAGGTGCTCTAACCAGCTGAGCTATAGGACCAATTTTTTAATGCTGGCAAAAATCAATAAACAATACTTCCACATGCTCTAATACTGATGAAGCTTTGCTTATCAGCATCTCTGACGGGGTCTGATACTCATCAGAGTCATCAGACCTGATCTGATCTGCTATTCGTCAGGACCAGCCGAGCTATAGGGCTAAAAATGCGCGCAAATTTAACCATTAACACCAATTAGGCAAAATATTAAATGCCAATTAATCAAAATCCTTAGTGCGTCTAGGCGAAATTCAATGGATCAAGGTAAAAATTTTATTTATTGATATAATCGCAAAACATAAATAAAAGATTCCTTCGCGGTATTCTTCTCTGAAGAACCGGTGGAGAAAGCTTCGATTGGCACTCATCCCGCGTCATGCGGATGGCGAAGTTTCGACACCGGTTTTGCTCTGAGTGAAACGAAAGGCAAAAATTCCTGCAGACGCCATTGATTTGGAAGGTATAGTGTACCTTCTAAATTATGGGCGAGATGATGCGGCTGCTAATCAAAAGTAAAAGGCCCTCGCACCGTCTGGCTCCTCACTCAAAATGCACATCGTACATTTTTCTTTCGGCCCTGGGCAAACAAAGAAATGAACAGGTAAGAACCTTATACTATGGTTTATTTTTTTGCATCCATTAAAATGATAAAATAGATTTCAACCGGAACTGAAAATTATTGGGAGGGAGGGATCTCCTGACACAATTCAACCAACAGCCCATTGGCGCTTTTAGGATGCAGAAACGCCACCAGTTTATTATCCGCACCCCTTTTGGGCTCCTTGTTCAAAACCTGGAACCCTTCCGCATCCAGGCGTTTCAATTCCGACATAATGTCGTCCACTTCAAAGGCAATGTGGTGAATGCCTTCCCCTTTCTTTTCTATGAATTTTGCAACAGGGCTGTCAGGACCCAAAGCTTCCAGTAATTCTACCTTGTTCTGCCCTGCCTTAAAAAACGAAGTTCTTACCCCTTCCGAGGCAACTTCCTCAGTCTTATAATGTGGTTTTCCCAGGAGTTTCTCAAATAACAGATTGGAAGCTTCCAGGTCTTTTACGGCAATCCCGATGTGTTCAATTTTGTTCATTATGGCCTGGCTTCAGATGAATTAATTTTGGAACGCCGGTTACTTCAAAAGTACGATTTAGATATCACTTATTATTGATTAAATGAAACTGCATGGTCATGCCCGTCGGCCGATCGGCCAAATCAAAAAAGAATATGGAGGATATTTAGTTTGATTATAGAGAGCGTTCTTAAGATTTCCATTATTCTTTTTTTGCATCGCCCAAAAAAAGAATAAAAAAATGCCAGGTTAATTTTCAGGATTACGTTAATTCAAGGTATTCCTTATCCGCAGAATAAGCTTCAAAAGCTCCGAGATTCAGCTTTACGCCAACAGGCGGAAAGCGCGGAGTTTTGAAGCTGGTTTTCGGCTCTTGTCGAAAAATACCTCGGATAAGGCGTCTTTTCTTTTGCTTCTTTTCTTTGGATGAGCAAAGAAAATGAAGAGAATAAAGCTATTATTTCATTCTCGCAAAATGTATTTCTATTATTCTTTTTTTGCACCGCCCAAAAAAAGAATGAAAAAAACGCTAGGCTGATTTTTATTTTCTTGAAATCTACAGGCTTTGTACTCCGCGCTGCCCAAGCCGCTTTGCTGCACAAATGCTCTATGGACAGCTTCCTACATCCTTTGTACAAACCCCTTGATTTACTACCAAAATAAAAATAGGCCGGAATTAAATCAAAGCTCTCATACCTGGTATTCCTTTTTCCGTAGTGTAGCGATTATGGGCGTTAAGAATTATCGAAACCTTGGAGACGCCATTGATTTGGAAGGTACGGTGTACCTTCTAAATTATGGGCGGGTTGACGCGGCTGTTTGCAAGTTAAGCCATCGCTCCAGCTGGCTCCTCACTCAAAATGTACACTGTACATTTT
>DATGCB010000411.1:0-2667 GCA_035312365.1 Eudoraea sp.
AATGCCATCTTTTTAATTTGGTTCGCTTAAGTTCGTTTGTACTCTTATAAAACTACATATAATTATTTATCATCAGGGCGCACCTGACTTGAAATTGAACCAAAAAAAAGGATTTAGCGCAGGAGGTTAGGGGTACCGACCCGGAGGTATGAAGTTTAACGAAGGGTTTCTTTGTGAACGTCACCCAGGCCCGAACAGATGTAAATAATGGCAAGCCTTCCAGAATTAAAACTTCCCTTGTACTAAAACAGGGCATGAAGCGTTTTATTAGGAAACAGCCTACTTATGAATTCTTTAAAATCACTTTTGATAGTCGTATTATTTTTCCCGTTTGTGCAGTTTGCACAGGTGGAAGTTAAATGGAACAAACAATTACCAACAGACATTTTGTGGCAGGAAGTTACGGCCCTGGGAAACCTGATCGTAAGCTCACGCGAGGGGCTGATGGGCGTGGATACAGAAACTGGTGAGATCGCCTGGAGTAACCGTGCTTACGGCAACCTGGGGAGGGAAGCCTATGAAGAACTTCCCAACAGCCCGTTTTTTACGATCACGGTCAACAATGCCCTTCACATGGTGGATCAATTCAGTGGAAAAGTGGTTTTTAATTCCGGGAATGCCGGGGTTCAGGAGATCACCAGCTACTTTCTCTTATATGATTCAGAGGCCATTCTGGTGGCAGGCACAGACCCAGGTGGGGAACCTGTCATGGTCTCTGTAAACATGTCGGACGGAAGCCAGTCATGGTCCATGAGCGAAAAATTCGGACGTATCATTGCAGCCAATGAACTAGACAATGATGAACTGCTTATTGTGACCCTATTTAACAATTATAAATTGAATGCAGATACGGGCGACATTATCTGGAAGGAAGCAAATTCCAAGGAAGCTGCCCAGGCAGACAAAATGGGTGCTCTGGGTGCCCTGTTAAAGGCCGCTGCCGAAAACATGGCCCAGGACATTGATATACAACTAAGATACTATCAACCCGAGGACAGTGATGTTTTTTATTTGGGATCCCAACAAGAGCGGCAGTCCGGCATGAGCTCATCCTCAGGAAATACAATGGTTTCTTATACGAACCATTACAATGCCTATAGCATTAAAGATGGGAGCCTGCTTTGGGATAAAGACCTTGAAGTTAATGGTGCCCTCGGGCAAGTAGCCTTTTTGGACAAGGGCCTGCTGATCCTTCCCGATAATGGGAACCGTACCAAGATCAACCTGTTCGATTATCAAACACGGGAAGGGCTTTGGGGTAAGAAAGGACGTGGTATAGCGATTAAGGGAGGCGTTTATGACTACCTGGATTCCGGGGATGGTATTTTACTGGTATCCCGGACCGCCAATAATGATTTCCTGAATTACCTGGATCCGGTCGCGGGCGCCATAACTTTTGAAAAGCCCGTAAAGGTAGACGGAACGGTAGTTGGTATTGTGCCACTTGCCAATTCCATACTGTGTATTACTTCCGAATCGATGAACATTCTGGACCAATATGAAGGAACGCTAAAGTGGAAAAAGAGCATTTATACAACTCCCAGACTAACCGCTGAACACGCCGGTAAGATTTACGCATTTGATAATAAATCGGGCCTGCTCAAAGTGGTAGACATGGCCACAGAACAACTGCAGGACCTTTCCCAGACCGAACTTAAGTTCCAGGGCAAAGAATCCCCGAGACAGCTTGAAATCCTGGAAGACGGTATTTTTCTTTATTCAGATCAGAACGTGGCAAAATACGCATTCGACGGATCGCTTATCTTTCAGGAATATTATGCCGCACCCAGGGAACCGGGATGGAAACGGGCCTTGTTGTACGCGGAGTCGGTTAGGGCAGCCTATATCGGAGCTGTATCGTATTATGTATCCGGGGCTATGGCCGCTGCGGAAGATGACATCCGCAAGGAAGATGCCCTGGCAGGGGAAATGGTTGCTCAGGTGGGCTATGCATATGGCGAACTGGGCGATGCCGCCTCCAGTTATGCAGGTGCAGCCTTCAGGCAGGCGAGCGCCAGGCAAAAAGCTACAAAAACTGGACGGAATTTTATGTTTATTATGTCTAAACAGGACAAGGACATTGTTTTGTTGAAGGTAAGTAAGACTACCGGTAAAATTGAAGGTGAAATCAATCTCGGTAAAGACCGGGAGCCCATATATGCTGTAGATGATATTACGGGTCAGGTGTATTACCGTACAGGGGATACTGCGTTGACCTCCTACCTGGTGCGTTAGATATTGGCAAAACCATTTACTACCATCCCAACCGGATCATTCCAGGACCCATATACTATTTTTAAATAAAACCATGATCGTCTGATCATGGTTTTAGCATTTTAAGGAACTTCAGGAAAAAAAGAAGCGGAACCCACAGTAATACCCGGATGGCTGTCAACAGGAAATTCACTTTTTGGTTTTGCCGCGAATTGTCGGCCTAATGATTAATTCAGTATCTTGGATGAGCAACCGTCAACCACCAAAATCCAATGATCAGACTCCACACCAAAATGCACAGATGGTTTCTTGCCGAAAATAAAACCATTAATTACAGGAAGCATACCAAACCGGAAAAAGCATGTCCGGTTCTGAGGGATATTCCCCATAGAATTATGCATCCATATTTAAGTACGTTTTAAGTATGAAACTTGATCTTCCATTTGTGCGCGA
>DATGCB010000412.1:0-4764 GCA_035312365.1 Eudoraea sp.
ATCGGTCAAGGTAATGAATCCCGATATTGACCTGACCACCACCAGCGGATTTTCATGGTTCCGGAAAAACTGGCAATCAGACTTTGTAGAATACCTCACCGCATCCAAAGCCTATTCGGAGGATAAAAGCCTGGATAAGTTCCAACTGATTCAGCAGGGTGCAGTTATTACCAGCGGTGAATTATTTCAATGGTTTGTTAAGATCATGGATGTTTAATGTTTACTTTGAAAAGGGTATTGGTACTTAGGGTTTATTGCACTTTTGTAAACGATCTCCAAAATCAGACCGCCTTTGGCAGGCAAGCAGGGGAAGACTATATTTGCAGCATACTAGACTATAATGGCACAAAAACCATCTATTCCTAAGGGTACCAGGGACTTTTCTCCCACTGAGATCGCCAGGCGTGATTACATTTTCAAGATCGTCAAAAAACATTTTGAACTCTATGGTTTTCAGCCAATTGAAACGCCCTCCTTTGAAAACTATGAGACTTTGATGGGTAAGTATGGGGATGAGGGGGATCGACTCATCTTTAAAATTTTAAATAGCGGAGATTTTATAAACAAGGTAGACGATGTTACCTATAGCTCCAAAAATTCTGCCTCCCTGACCCCAAAAATTTCAGAGAAAGCATTGCGATACGACCTTACCGTGCCCTTTGCGCGTTATGTGGTCATGCACCAGAACGAAATCGACTTTCCATTTAAGCGGTATCAGATACAACCTGTCTGGAGGGCAGACAGGCCCCAAAGAGGGCGGTTCAGGGAGTTTTACCAATGTGATGCTGATGTGGTGGGGCCGTATTCGCTCCTGCAGGAAGTTGAATTGGTTCAATTGTACGATGCTGTCTTTACGGACCTGAACCTTAATGGCGTGGTCATCAAACTAAACAACCGAAAGATCCTTACCGGAATTTTAGAGGCAATTGGGGCCCCGTACCACCTGGTGGATTTTACGGTTACGCTGGACAAACTAGATAAAATTGGAAAGGAAGGGGTGATCCGGGAGATGATTAAAAAGGGGATACCGAAGGAAGCTGTTCAAAAAGCGGAACCATTTATTTCATTATCAGGACCGCCTGCTGAACAGCTGAGTATTCTCAGAAATATGTTGCAGACTTCAGAAGAAGGACTGAAGGGTGTGGAGGAAATAGCATATATTTTGGATAGCCTCGAAATGTTGGGATTACAAACTGCCAGCGTTATAATGGATGTCACCCTGGCCCGTGGACTAAATTATTATACCGGGGCTATTTTTGAGGTTACTGCGCCTGAAGGTGTGGAAATGGGCTCTATTGGCGGGGGTGGAAGATACGACGACCTCACAGGCATATTTGGTCTGAATAACGTTAGTGGTGTCGGGATTTCTTTTGGCCTGGACCGTATTTATATGGTACTTGAGGAACTCGGGCTCTTCCCGGAGGGAGTCACCCGATCATTGAAGGTACTTTTCACCAATTTCGGGGAAAAGGAGGCACTCGTTGCTTTGGAGTTACTTGGTAAATTGAGAAGTGCGGGTGTTAAGGCCGATCTATATCCCACGGATGCCAAGATACAAAAGCAGTTAAAATACGCTGACAGCAGAAGGGTTCCTTATGTCATATTATTGGGGGAGGAGGAATTAAAGGACGGTTCATTCGTGGTTAAAAATATGGTGAAAGGAGATCAGACGACCTATAAGATCAATGAATTGGATACTTTTATTAAAGCATTATAAACGCGCCTTTATAGCCTTTATGATGGCTTTGTAGTACTCCGGTTCATGGGGCACATATTCAGAAGGATTGGCTTTCCCCCAAACTTCCTCGGCTAATTGGATCAATGGTATTATCGCCAGGGCCTTCACTTCACTGTCCTGTTTTTTTAAAGCACTTAGCGGGACTTTTAGTTCACCTATATAGGTATGGTGAAATTCGCAATCGGTAAAGGTCTCGCCATGTTTTTGAACCGACTTAAAAACACCCACTTTTTCCAGGTCATTCCCGGATAAGACCAGTCCTATTTCCTCTTCAACTTCTCGGATGGCTGTTGCAATGATCGCTTCACCCGCCCCCACATGTCCGGCAACGGAAACATCCCAGAGGAGCGGATGTGTCTTTTTTTCTCTACCCCTTTGCTGTATGAGTACATGCCCGTTTTTAGTGTAAAGCCACACGTGTACCGAAGGGTGAAATAATCCTTTGCTGTGAGCCTCCGACTTCATGGCGGTCTGCCCGGTGGGAGCCCCATTCATATCCAATATGTCTACAAGTTCATCCATGGATTAGAGGGCACTATGTTGCCGTTTTCGTACTTATTTGTCATTCCGAACAAAGTGAGGAATGACAATTAGGGTTAATTGAGCCTAGTCTATCGTCTAATCAAAATAACTAAATGTCTCTCCTGCCTCTATGTTCAGTAAGGTCTCATAGATAAGGCGGATCACATTCTCAACGTCATCCCTGTGCACGGTTTCCACAGTCGTATGCATATACCTAAGAGGCAGGGAGATGAGCGCCGAGGCAACCCCGCCGTTACTATAGGCAAAAGCGTCGGTATCCGTGCCTGTTGAACGCGAAGCCGCCATCCTCTGAAAGGGGATCTTTTTCGCTTCGGCGGTTTCTATGATCCGTTCCCTTAATTTATTTTGTACGGCAGGCGCATAGGAAATAACAGGTCCGGCCCCAATTTCGGTATGCCCCTGAGTTTTCTTTTCTATCATCGGAGTAGTGGTATCGTGGCAAACGTCCGTAATGATAGCTGCATTGGGCTTTATGGTTTCGGTGATCATTTGCGCGCCACGAAGACCTATTTCCTCCTGTACGGCATTTGTTACATACAGCCCGAAAGGGAGCTTCTTTTTATGCTCATAAAGAAGACGCGCCACCTCCGCGATCATAAACCCGCCGGCCCGGTTATCAATGGCTCTGCAGACAAATTTGTCCCCATTTAGAATATGAAATTCATCGGGGTAGGTAATGACACAACCCACGTGAACTCCCAATTTTTCAACTTCCTCTTTGTCTTTGGCACCCACATCGATAAAGATATTATCCAGTTTGGGCGGCTGTTCCTTGGTTTTGTCCCGCGTATGGATGGCCGGCCATCCGAAGATCCCCTTGATAATGCCTTTTTTTGTATGGATATTTACCCATTTGGAAGGTGCGATCTGATGGTCGCTGCCTCCATTGCGAATGACATAGAGCAAACCATTATCGGTAATATAATTCACGTACCACGATATTTCATCGGAATGACCTTCGATCACGACCTTATAGTCCGCGTCAGGATTAATTACACCCACTGCCGTGCCGTAGGTATCGGTAATAAAAGTATCAACATAAGGTTTTAAGTAGTTCATCCAAAGTTTTTGCCCCTCCCATTCATAACCGGTGGGCGCTGCATTGTTTAAGTATTTTTCAAAAAAATCCAGCGATTTTTTAGTGATGATCTTCTTTGTGCTCATTTACGTATGTATGTTTTAGTGAAACGTTCTTCCTTACCTAACAATAGGTTGGAAGTTAATTTGCTGAACGAATCCCGTCCTCGGTCGGGAGTTCTGTGCAAGACCCTGATAAACTTTTTAAAGATGTTTCAGGTCCACAGCAGAATGTCCACAAACTTAACAATATTCACTTTTATTTAGTAATACAGTTGTATGTTTATCGTTAATTTTGGCAAGACTCCTGGTATGAAGCATGCATCCGGATACACCGGAAGGGTAATCTGCAGTTTGGTGGGATAATGGAAGCCCTGCCGGTGCAGTTCAGCCGGAGATTGTGGGGAACCATACGGCAGGTGCCCAATAGGTAATTAGGATATGGCAGACAAATTATTACTGTTTTTTTTTAGTTTGATGTATTTCTATGGGTATTCCCAGGTGGAGGAGGTCCCGTTGGACTCTTTGACCGAAAAGATGATCATTATTGAGGGCGATTCTATTTTTCAGCGTTCCATACCCCTCGACGAAGTATATATATTTGGAAAGCTCGAGTTTGGTTCCTATGACGAAAAGCTGAGGTATTATATTCTCAGGCGAAAGACGATCAAGGTGTACCCTTATGCCAAGCTGGCTTCTGAACGGCTTGTGGAACTCAACGACAGCCTGGGTAAAATAACTTCGAAAAGAAAGCGGAAAAAATACACGAGGCATGTCCAAAAATATATCGAAGAAGAGTTTTCCGAAGAATTGAAAAAACTGACCAGGACGGAAGGGCAGATCCTGGTCAAGCTGATTTACAGGCAAACGGGGAAAACTTCCTTTAATTTGGTAAGGGAGTTGCGAAATGGTTGGCGGGCCTTTTGGTATAATACTACGGCGAAAATGTTTAAGATCAGTATCAAGGAGGAATACCATCCTGAAAGTATCCACGAGGACTATTTAATTGAGGACATCCTGCAGCGAGCATTCGCCTCCAACCGGCTGGAACGCCAGAATTCTGTTCTGGACTATGATTATGCTTCCCTTACCAATAAGTGGAGCAAAGGGCCAGAGCAAAAAAAATAGTTGCGCAACTCACAAAATTCCCTTAAATTTACTAGCCTTTTTTAAGACTGATTTGCCGGCAACAAACTCGTTTATAGCCGGTTGAATATCGGTGCGAAAAAAATATTTAAAAATACCTGAAAATTTAGTGGCAATTTAAAAAAGTCCTCTATATTTGCACCCGCTTTGGGAGGCATGTGAATGTTTTTCCGGGCGTTATTTTTTGAATATTTGTTAAATGGGGGTCATTTATGGCCTTTATTTCAGGGTAGTTCATTGACATATTGGCAGACAGCGTT
>DATGCB010000413.1:0-7748 GCA_035312365.1 Eudoraea sp.
TGTTGCATCGATAGAAATCATCAAGGGTGCGGCAAGCACCCTTTACGGGACAAATGCAGCTACCGCCGTAATCAACATTCAGACGAAAAACCCGTCGGATCGAACTATTGCCGGGGATTTTCAAAGCAGCTTCGGGACCAATCAAACTTCGGACCATCAGAATTATAACCTGTCGGATTTCAACAACAGCGCCCGGGTATCGGGGACATTGAAGACATTGACATATTCGGCCGGGTTTTCCGGCAGCTATTCAGACAATATATCCTCAATCATCACTCCGGAGAATGAGGATGATCGTTTTTCGAGGACAAGTACGGATATCCGCCTGGGTTATAAACCTTCAGACAGGTTTAGTTTCAGTGTTTACGGTAATCAGACAAAGGTGCGAACGGACTATGATGAGTCGTTCGGGATGGCGGATGCCCCGTACCGCTTCCTGAGTGAACAGAAGCGCGCCGGGCTCACTTCCCGGTTTTCATACGGGAAAGGGGATATGAACCTGAACATGGCTTTTACGGAATACGACTCTGAAAATTTCAGTGCTTTCCCGAATACTTTTAAAGGAAATAACCTGGTGCTCGACCTGTTTCACAAGTATGCCCATAACGAGACTTTTTATGCGATCCTCGGGCTAAACTTCAATAGGGACCGTACCACTTTTGAGGAGGATCGGGATTTTACCCTGACGGATCCGTATGTCAATATGGTGTATATTTCCCCATTTGGATTGAACATCAATGCAGGGGGCCGAATGAACATCCATTCGGAATACGGTAATCATTTTGTATACAATTTTAATCCTTCCTATTCGGTTACCACCGGAAAGGGATATCTAAAATTCCTGGGTTCCTATGCCAGTTCCTATATTACACCTTCGCTGACCCAATTGTTCGGGGTATTTGGTGCAAATCCCGGACTGGAACCCGAAACCAACCGGACGATTGAGGGGGGATTGGAATACCGCGCAAACCACACCTTCAGGGCGAATGCAGTCTACTTCAACAGAATGGAAGAAAACTATGTGTTTTTTGACAACGGTGACTTTCAATATGTAAATGCTTCGGATGTAATTAAGGCACAGGGGGTAGAGGCAGAATTGAAATGGCAGCCCACAGGTGATTTTCAGGTTACAGCCAATTATACGTTTACTGAACGCAAAGGGGATGATGCCATCCGTATTCCAAAGCACAAACTGAACATGAACGCGGGCTATGCATTTACAGATGATACCTACGCTTCTTTGACTTATGCCTTTACGGGCACCCGCACCGATACGGACTTTAACAGTTTTTCAGAAGTGGTGCTTGCTTCCTATTCCCTGGTGGGGGTCTATTTTTCCCGGGATTTAATCCCCGACAAGTGTACGCTTTTCTTAAACGTAGATAACCTTCTGAACGAATCGTTTACGGAGGTGGTTGGGTTTAGCACCCGGGGAAGGAATTTCAGGGTGGGGCTACGTCTGAAGTTGTGACGGATCGCCAATCACAAACAAAAAAATGCCCGGACCCTATAAGGTCAGGGCGTTTTTTATTTCCTGCTGTTACCTTTATTTAAATATATCAACATAGATCTGCTTATCCAATACCATATCATCCCGTATGGGTTTGAACATTTTGGAACTGGTCAGCAGGCGCACCGGGTATTTTACCGTAAAATCCCTTTTTGTGGTGGTTCCCACAATTTCATCAATGGCGCGCGCCAGCAATGGTTCGTTCATGTCTCCAAGAACACCGAAATTTTCCAGATCTTCCTCCAATTCTATATCGGGGGTAAAACCGGCTGTATAATCTGAAAAACCTGCGGAATTCTCATTCCTGCCCACCAAAGGCTGAATGGCCCAACTATTTTCAGAATTGATTGAACTTTCCCTTGCTTTGGAATAAATATAGGGTGCACCGTCCCTGCTTGGGTCATCGACCATGGTAAGTGAAAATTCGTTCTTCCCTGTGGTGGTGGTGCCTATTTTAACAACGTCAATATAGGGATTCAGGCCATTGATGACCAGCTCACTTGCTGATGCCGTGCTCCCTGTGGTCAGGACATATAACCTGGTGAGATTTAAACTGTTAATGGGGGTGCCATTATCCGTGGTACTTGCGAAATAGTCCTCCAGGGCCGTGGGGTCGTCCGCTGTGAACGCCTGCTGGATCTTATCGTTCCAGCGCTGCCGAATGTATAGCTGATCGGTATGTGTACCGTAGATCATACTGCACAAAAGACGGGAAGAATTGACAGATCCTCCCGGATTGTATCGTAAATCGAGTACCAGGTCCGTAACGCCGGCCGATTTTAATTGTCCGAAAGCCTCATTCATCTCTTCATCAAATTCGTTCGTAAAGCCATTGTACATAAAATACCCGATTTTTTTACCGCCGATTTCAAATGTGGTGACAATAAATACCGGATTTTCCACAAGGGCTTCTTCTTTTGTCAGGATCACTTCATTCCCGTTGGGGGTGATCACCCCATCGTCAATATCGGCCATATTCAGCGTATAGGTGGCATTTTCACCAAAGAGAAGGTCCCGGTAATTGTCGAGGTTAAGGGTTTGGCCGTCTACCCCTGTAAAAAGGTCGCCCCTGGAGATGCCTTTCCCGGACGCATCGGAATTTGCGATGATATAGCGGACATAGCCAAAGATGTCGTCACTGTCCGCAAAAATAAATAATCCGAACTCCAGGCCGTTACTCCGGGAAACCCCGGATAAACTATTCGTAAGTTCCTTAAAATCATTGTTGTAAAAGCTGAAGCGGTCTTCAAAAAACCGTAATTTATCGTCGAAGAATGAAGCAGGATCCGATTCAGATTCAAGGAATCCTGTATAATCGGCATCGGAAGTAAACCGGTTATCATCCAGGTCAGGGACATCAGACTGCCAGAAATACCAGATATTCATGGCTTTCCACATAAAATCCTGAACAACTACATTGGCCAGCGGGTCCGGATTGGGGCCATCAGGACCGTCCACACCGTTGTCGCTCTTTCTGCAACCCGCAATGAACAGGCCTATACTCAAGAGCAGCACACCGTATTTTTTCATAACAATGTTTTTTTATTTGCACCAATTATCATTCCATAATTGGTCAATAATTTAACAACTTTTAGCAATTTTAAGAAGATAGTTCCGCAAACTATCCGATATTTAGTTTGTTTAGGCCTAAAATACTTACA
This sequence comes from Eudoraea sp., assembly GCA_035312365.1. Taxonomy (GTDB): domain Bacteria; phylum Bacteroidota; class Bacteroidia; order Flavobacteriales; family Flavobacteriaceae; genus JAFMPW01. Next base: position 3,172 of record DATGCB010000413.1, read on the forward strand.
TCTGAAGGAATAAAAAATTATTTGTAACAAAATTCGTTGTACTTCGTCTTCCTTATGTAAAACACCGTAAATGGTCGCTGCAACAACTGAACAACCGACAATGACACAATCGGAATTTTTAAATGTGGTCATGCCTTTTAAGGATAAATTGTACCGACTGGCAAAACGTCTGTTGGTCTCTGCAGAAGAAGCTGAAGATGCCACGCAGGAGATTTTGATGAAATTGTGGGCCAGGAACGACATGATGGAGCGCTATAAGAATGTGGAGGCTTTTGCGATGACGATGACCAAGAATTTCTGCCTGGACCGGCTAAAGTCAAAGCAATCAGGCAATCTTAAACTGGTCCATAGCAATTATAGCGACGAGAGCACCTCGCTTCAACATCAGGTTGAAGCCAGAGACAGTGTGAGCTGGGTGGAGAAGATCATGGAGGATTTGCCCGAACAACAGAAGATGGTTTTACAACTACGCGATGTAGAGGAATATGAATTTGATGAAATAGCGGAATTATTGGAAATGCAGCCTACAGCAGTGCGAGTGGCATTGTCAAGGGCCAGAAAAACAGTCAGAGAAAAATTATTGCAAAAACATAGGTATGGAATCGGATAGGATAAAAATATTATTGGAAAAGTATTTTGAGGCTACCGCAACGGAGGCTGAAGAAAGGACTTTGCGGGATTATTTCCTGCAGGAGGAGGTAACTCCGGAGCTGAAGCAATATGCCCCTATGTTTGCTTATTTTTCCAAGGCTAAAGAAGAACGTTATACCAGGCAGGTGCCACTAAATACAGTTACTGCCGGAAACAGAAGAAATTTATACAGGTGGATTTCCGTTGCGGCGGCGGTAGTCGTAACATTTGGCATCTATTTTGGGAATGTTCAGATCGAGAAACGAAAAACGGAGCGCGAACAGGCGCTTTACGCCTATAACGAGACCAAAAAAGCATTAAACCTGCTGGCTGAGAATTTTGGTAAAGGAACTGAAAAAGTAGCCTACCTGAACGAATTTGAAGAAGCAAAACAAAAAATTTACAATGGCAATTAAAATTTAAGACGATGAAAAAAATTATCATAATAGCACTTATGGCAATGCTGCCCCTGGGGGCCTTCTCACAATCCCTGTTCGACAAATATGAGGACCTGGATGAAGTTACCTCCGTGGTGGTCAATAAAAGCATGTTTAACTTATTGAGTAAGATAGACGTAGAAGTGGATGACCCGGAGGCGAGGGATTTTATGGAAATCGCAAAAAGCGTCAATAGCCTGAAGGTATTTACCACCGAGGACAAGTCGGTAGGTTCGGATATGAAGGCCTCTGTCGAGAAATACCTGAAATCAGCATCCCTGGTGGAGTTGATGCGCGTAAAGGATAAGGAGACCAATATTAAATTCTATATCAAGAGCGGGCAGGATGACGACCATGTGAGCGAGTTGCTGATGTTTATTACCGGTATGAAGGATATAGAGGCAGATGGCAGAAAATTTGAAACCGTGCTCCTTTCACTGACCGGTAATATTGATTTGAATAAAATCAACTCGCTTACCAAGAAAATGAACCTTCCGGAGGAATTAAACAAGGCAGGTAAGAAAAAAAATTAATAACAATTCATCAATCCCCGGTCGCGAGAACGGGAACAAAAATCGACATCATGAAAAAATCAATCCTTTTAATTACAGCACTCACAGTATCTATTGCAGGGTTTTCCCAATCTCTGTTCGATAAATACGAAAACATGGATCACGTAGCCTCGGTGATCGTCAACAAAAGTATGGTCAATCTCCTCGCAAGCATGGGTGAGAATACCGACGACCCCGAAGCCAGGGAGTTTTTGGAGGTGGCCCGGGGCCTCGATCAGCTCAAAGTATTTATTACCGAAGATACATCAACTTCAAGCGATATGAAACGCTCCGTAGACAAGTACCTGAAGTCTTCGACCATGGAAGAATTAATGCGGGTTAAAGACGACGACACCTACGTAAAGTTCTACATTAAAAGCGGCAAGGACGAGCATCACGTAAAGGAACTTCTGATGTTTGTAACAGGAATGGATAACGTTAAGGTTGGCCATGACGGACGGAATATTGAAACAGTGCTGGTGTCCCTGACCGGGGATATCGATTTACGCAAGATAGGAACACTCACCAATAAAATGGACCTGCCCGGGGAGCTGAAAAGGGCTGACAAGAAAGGTGAATAAACACTGTCCTGGCCCGGGCGGTTTACCAGGGATAGTAAATTGAACAACGGCCGCGCATAAGGTGCCATACATTCTAAAAACTAGTGAAATGAAAATGATATTAAAATATTCAGTGGCAGTGTCGGTCATAATATTATCGGCGTGCTCTTCAACACAAAGCCTGCAGGAATACTATGTGGATAATGCCGAGAACCCCAATTTTATTTCCCTGGATGTGCCTACGAGCATATTGAACCTGGAAAAAGCGGATTTAAGCGAGGTACAGCGGGAGGCACTGCGATCCCTCAGGAAATTAAATTTGCTGGCCTTTAAGAAGACCACAGAAAATGTGGCCGAGTATACCACTGAAAAGGCAAAGGTGAATAGCATCCTAAAAGATAAGGAGTACGTTGAGTTAATGAAATTGAACTCAAAATACGGCAAAGGAGTCATCAAATATTTGGGTGACGAAGATGCCATAGATGAGGTGATCATATTTGGCAACAGTGACGATAAGGGTTTTGCCCTGATCAGGGTCCTCGGGAACGATATGAACCCTGCCCATATCGTACAATTGCTGCAAGCTATTCAGAAGTCCGATTACAACGGAGAAGGCCTTGGAGAGATCGGAAAGTTCCTGAAGGGGTAAGCTTCCCCATATCGATACTAGCACACGTCCTGTTCGGCTTGTCCCGAACAGGATTTTTTTATACCAGGGCCACGGTAGACTTTCGGAATTTACGCGGTAATTAGTATCTTGTCTGCATCATTAACACTTACCGGAAAAATTATGGAAAAAGCTCAGGAATGGTTTAATTACAGCATTGAACTCGCAAAAGAATTTGGACCCAAATTACTCACCGCAATTATTATCTATGTGGTGGGGTCCTGGGTAATCAGGAAAATCGTAGGGGCAGCGCGAAAAATAATGGCCAAGGGCAGTTACGATGAATCCCTGCAACGATTTTTAATGAACCTGACATCATGGGGGTTAAAGGTATTCCTCATATTGGTGGTAATTTCCCAGCTGGGAGTCGATGTCACAACGTTTGCTGCCGTGATTGCAGCGGCCGGCCTTGCCATAGGACTGGCCTTGCAGGGATCGCTTGGGAATTTTGCGGGAGGGGTATTGATCATGATCTTCCGGCCCTACAGGATTGGCGATTTAATAGAAGCCCAGGGTGTACTGGGCGTGGTTAAGGAAATAGAGATCTTTACTACCAAACTGATCACCCCCCAGAATAAATTGGCTATCGTACCCAATGGCGCAATGGGAAACGGGAATATCATCAACTACAGCGCCGAAGGTAAAATGCGCGTCGATACCACCATTGGGGTTGGGTATGGTGAAGACATAAGGAAAACCAAAGAAGTCCTTCTGAATGTACTTACCGCACATCCCAAAGTGCTGGCAGACCCACCCCCGTCCGTCAGCGTATCAGAATTGGCGGATAGTTCGGTAAATTATGCCGTGCGGCCCTACTGCAAACCGGAAGACTACTGGGGGGTTTATTTTGATACGTTGGAAGGGTGCAAACTGGCGCTTGACACGGCAGGTATTGAAATTCCTTATCCGCATCGGGTGACGATTCAGAAGGACACCTGAGGCCTGCCTGTAAAGAGGACGACCAATTGAATTATTGCGTTAGCTTTCGAAGGACAGTACCCCGGGGGATACCGGGCTTCAAATACCTGTATAATTCCCGGGGGTAATTGCTTTTAATTCCAATTTGATATCATCCGGAACGTCCAGGGAATCAATAAAACTGCCGATGGACTGCCGGTTAATGGGTTCATTCGTCCGTGTCAGTTCTTTCAGGGCTTCATACGGGTTGGGATACCCCTCACGCCTTAAAATCGTTTGTATGGCCTCGGCCACAACCGCCCAGTTGTTTTCAAGGTCATGATCCAGCTTTGGCTTGTTGAGTACCAGTTTCTTCAGTCCTTTTAAGGTCGACTTAAATCCGATGACCGTATGCGCCAACGGAACCCCCAGATTTCGTAGTACCGTACTGTCCGTAAGGTCTCGCTGCAATCTGGAGATGGGCAGCTTCGCCGATAAATGTTCAAATATGGCATTGGCCATACCAAGGTTTCCCTCGGAGTTTTCAAAATCGATGGGGTTCACTTTATGCGGCATAGCGGAAGAGCCCACTTCACCTTCCTTGATCTCCTGCTTGAAGTAGTCCATGGATACGTACGTCCAGAAATCTCGATCGAGGTCTATTAAAATAGTATTGATCCTTTTAAGCGTATCGAACAGCGCCGCCATATGGTCGTAGTGTTCAATCTGAGTGGTAGGAAATGAATGGTGCAGCCCCAGTTGCTCCTGCACAAATTTTTTGCCAAAGGCCTGCCAATCGATCTCCCCGAAAGCGACCTTGTGGGCGTTGTAGTTC
>DATGCB010000414.1:0-12164 GCA_035312365.1 Eudoraea sp.
CCGATGGGATAACCCCCCATAACCAGGGTTACCCAAAAATCCTTGCTGCGGTTGGGTGCGTACTCGGATGTCAGAGTGGAAACACTGGCCAACATCCCACCGATGCCCAGCCCGCTTAAAAACCGATAGACCACCAACCAGGATACATTGCTTGCAAACGAGGTGGCCAGGATGCTGACCCCCATGATGGAGGCACATATAAGGATCATCTTTTTTCTCCCTATCCGATCCCCCTGCGGCGCTAGAAACAGTGCTCCCATGGTCATACCGATAACGGCAGCACTAAATACCCAGCCCAAAGCCTGCGGGCCGATGTCCCATTCCGCACTAATACTGGATGCAGTAAAAGCGATGACCAGAACGTCCATACCGTCCAGCATATTCATGATAAAACACAGAAGTATCGTTGAATACTGCAGGAAGGTCATTTTTTGGTGGTCGATAAATGACCTGAGGTTGGTTTGGTCGGTTTTCATTAATTGAATAAGATTATTGAATAAATACAAGAAAGGATCCCTTCGAAAGGAACCCCGGCGCTTCGAGGTACTTTCTTTTATTTAATTGGATTTGGCCGCCATCCATTCCATAATGGTTACTGGCCTGTCGCCAATGAGTACCGGCATGCCGTTATAATCAAAATCCGCATGGTTAGCATGGGAATATATCCAGGACCAATGACCGTTGTAATAGTAATCATCCCCTCCGTAAAAGCCGGTCAGGTCTATCACATGGTCATAAAACGACAGGTGGACATCCCTGGCCCCGGCGGCAATCAGCCTTCTGTAAACGGGAAGGACTGTTTTATCCGGGATGGTCGTTTGGTCAGCAGCGGAATGAACAAACCAGATCGGTACATTTTTGATCGAATCGATCTGTTCGTCAGCAATGTATTGCGATTGATAGGCCAGGGCACTGATATAACCGGCGGCAAAAAAACCGGGATCCAATAATATCAGTTTAAGAGCCATATATCCGCCGTTGGAGCATCCCCCCACATAGATCCGTCCGGTATCTATTTTTGGGTTGGCTGCAACATAATCCCTGATCAGGGCCATGAGCCCTTCGTTGTAAATATCGTCTTCCCGCCCATGTGTGCTGACCCCTTCTGCATTGTGCATCCAGGCTCCGGGGCATTGCGGGGCCAGTACATAGGCACCACCGAAAAGAACCTGGATCTCCTCCGAGGCATAATTTGCCGCCTTGTTGGCGATCAACGGGATGCTTGGATCCGTACCGCCTTCACCCCCGCCATGCAGCCAAATGATCAGGGGATATTTTTCCCGGTCCGTGTCCGGTGTAAAAGCTGCATAAGACAAGGTCAGATCCCCCCCATGCTTATAACTACCGCCCAGATCAAATTTATCGATACCGGGCCGGATTCGTGCTTTTTCCCTATCCCAGACTTTGTTGTTAAGCGTATCTGTGATGGTCATTTTGTAATCTATCCACAGATTGCTTCCACGGTTATTTACACGAACATATTTGATGGGTGAACCCGGCACATGATCAGGGCCAACAAACAGGGTCAGGGTCACGTAGTTCCCTTTAGCAACTTTGTTTCCCTTTTCATCAGAGACATAAGCGTAGACGACTTGCCTGCTTCCCCTGGCCTCTCCGGGTTGCATTTCAATTCCTTCCGTACTACGCGCTACGGTGACCAGGTAATGTTCCCGGTTCACCTCCGAAACTATTCCCTCCACGGGCAAGATCACCTTGTTTACTGCCGGGCCCCAGTCATATCCTTCCACAACTACGGTATAATCCCCACCGGGCCCAACTTCCTGCGTTAGGACATCCTGCACGGCGAAGAAGATCATGGTATATACCACAAACCTTTTGATCAGGGATGCACTTTTCATAATGTTCTCTGTTTAGTTTGAATCTGTCACTACCGATTTCATTCAATAAATACTGATTTATTTGAACCGGGGACTTGTGAATTCCGAATTTACACTTTCAAATAAAACAATCCTTATTTGCGCAAGCAAATCTGGTCTTGCAAACAACATTTGTCGGCCTGTCAACAACATGAATGTTTGGAATCGCCCTTTTTTAACCCCGGAAAACGGATGTTCGGGGTAATTTTTCTGTCGTTAACGTTTTTTTAAATAAATATCTCTTTGAAAATCACTTACTTGTATGGTGAAAATAGGAAAAAAGTTGATTCCCGGAAAATGCACTTAAATTCGATACCTGCGCCTTTTAAATTCCTGGCCATCACCCTGGCCCTCACGGTGACTACGGGGTGCAAGAATGAAAATAGCAAAGTAAATGATGCGAAACCAACTCTTGCATCCAAAGTAAACAAGGAACTGCCGAATCATTGGCCCTTACCCGACACCTATGTGGAGGGCATTCCGGTTTATGATACGTTTACGGGGATCGAGCCTATGTTCCAATTTGACAACGATACGACTTATGTGGTCAATTTCTGGGCAACCTGGTGCAAACCCTGCATCAAAGAACTCCCTTATTTTGAGGAATTTAATTCGAACCGCAAAACTGAAAAAGTAAAGGTGGTACTGGTCAGCCTTGATTTTCCCAGGCACCTTGAGACCAAGTTGGTTCCTTTTGTCCGCGAACAGCAATTAAAATCGAAAGTAGTGGTGCTTCTGGACGGCAAATACAATGACTGGATCGATAAGGTTTCCCCGGAATGGTCCGGAGCCATCCCTGCCACCTATATCTACAAAGGAAGGCAAAATCACCTGGTCCCTTCCCCCTTTGAAACCATGGAGGAACTAATAGAAGTCGTAAAACCCTTTTTATAAACCTTTAAAATTACCATATCATGAAACAACTAATTTTATTCACATTGACCCTGGGACTATTTTCTTTCGGGGTGCCAATTCCTATGGTCCATCAGGTTGATGATTCTGCCGCTTATCCTGGCCTGCCTGGGATAAGCGTTGGGGACAAAGCCCCTGATTTCAACCTGAAGAATATTGACGGCAAGCAATATTCATTTGACAATATTAAAGATGCCAACGGCGAAGCTCCTAAAGGCTTTGTCCTGGTCTTTACCTGCAACACCTGCCCTTATGCCCAGGCCAATGAGCAAAGGCTTATTGATCTGCATACCGCCTATGCGCCCAAGGGTTATCCCGTGGTTGCCATTCAACCTAACAATCCTGCCTCAAAGCCCGGCGATAGTTTTGAAGCAATGAAGGCAAATGCGAAGGCAAAAGGGTTTCCCTTTTTATATTTATTTGATGACAAGCAGGAAGTATCTCCAAAGTACGGGGCCACCAAAACGCCGGAGGTATATCTGGTTGATGCTAACAGGATTGTCCGCTATCATGGCGCCATTGACGACAGTCCACGTGACGCGGAAGGGGTTGGTGAAAAATTCGTTGAAAAAGCTATTGAGGCCATAGAGGCAGGCGAGGATCCAAAACCACAAACCACCAAAGCGGTCGGCTGTGGAATCAAGAATACGTAAAAAGCATTTTTAAAATATCAGATGATTGCAGGCAGGAAAGATATCCTGCCTGCATTTTTTACAGGCCACACTTTTTTCCGAAGAAATTGAAATTAAATTCATTGTGTCCCCGGAATTCCTGAAAACATTGACCGCATAGGATAACGGTGCAGGTCTTTACCGGTTATCCTCTACGGACATCAAGGTAAACTATTAACAGGTGTAACGAAACCGGATATTCCAAATGGTTACGGAATCATCAGTTGGGGGAGCAGATTGAGGGGTGATCAGGCACAAGCAAGCATCACACAAAAAGCAGCGCCACGGTCAATGCGATGCCCCCCAATGTAAAATACAGTCCTTTTTTGAAAACTGAGGTTGTGGGCCTGAACATCCAAAAGGCGGAAACGGCAAAAAACAATAGGGAAATTGCAAAGAAAATCCCGAGCCAAAATAAAGGATGTCCTGAATGCATCTTGTGTATTTTGTTCATGTTTTCGAGTAACAAGGGTAGTTTCTTCTCAGAATAATTGGCAACACCTGTCTTTTTGTTATAGGTACCCCCCTCAAAATATAAAAGGTCCCCTTCTTCTTTGTCTATCCGGAAGCGGCCCTTGCCAAGAGCTTTTACAAGGTCTTCCGGCGGAATATTCCTGGGCAGGTTTTTTTCAATAAGTATTTCTTTTTTCAAATAGTCGGTATTCCTGAAAGTCAAAACGATACCGCTGAGGGCATAGACGATCATGATCCCCGCCAGAAAAAAGCCCAAATACCGGTGTATGATCCGCATATATGCTCCTGTTGTCTTTTTCATATTTGTAGTTTTAAACAGTACCTGGTCAGCTTTGGGCTATCATCCAAAGCAACAAAGCAACATAGGCCAAATACAGGGAAATGTGCCTGATATATTTTCTTTTGATATGCATGATTTGATCCATTTTGTAGGCAACCTTCACGGGAAACACCGGCCAGGTCAGGCAAAAAAATACGGCCAAAATTTTTAGTATTCAGACCGTATTTTCAAACGTAAACCTAACCAATATTACTGTTGGGCCATTTCAAGGTTGATGGTCATATCCACCTCGTCCCCAATGGGAAAAGGTTTTGATCCAATGCCAAAATCTTTGCGGTTAATGGTCCCTGTCAATTTTAATCCTGCCTTCAGCTTTTGGCTTCGCTGATCCGTTATAATACCATTCAATTTTCCATCCAGGGTTACGGATTTGGTAACGCCGCGCATCGTCAGGTCCCCCATCAATTTAAAAGTTTTCTCCCCGGTTTTTTCAAAGGATGTGGTTTTGAAGGATATTGACGGGTGGGTTTCTGCTCCAAAGAAGTCATCACTTTTTAAATGGCCGTCCCTTTTATCATTGTCGGTGTCAATACTGGTTGTATTTATCTCGACGGTAAAGTCTGGCTCGCTAAAAGCTTCATCTGCCATGGCTGTAATATCGAATTCCCCGAAATGCCCCTCAACCTCTGAGATCATAAGGTGGGAAATGGCAAAACCTACTTTTGAATGAGCGCCATCGGCCTTCCACGTGCTCTGCGCTGTCAGGGTTCCACAGGCAATAAGAGATAAAATAAAAACTACTTTTTTCATTGTTCACTTAATTTAAATGTTAACTATTTATATTTAGAATTGAATAAAAACTTCATGTTATGAGCTCAGGCATCGACGACGATATTTTTTAACAGGGTAAAACCATCCGAAAGATTGCCGGTAATTGAATTGGCCAAATTACTATTGAGACTATCCCTGAATACCATGTCGGAGGTGTTCGAAATATAATCCCTACCCCCATAGTATTCCGTAGCGTACACCGTATTGCAGACCGTTTCAGGAAACGCAATTTGTGTCGCCAATATTGATTTTCCGGAATTTCCAAGTACTTCCACATGGATATGCGGAGCCCTGCCCCGATAGTATCCGGGGAAGATGCTAATGAACGAAACCCTTCCGTTTATATCCGTGATCTGTCTGCCCCTCAGGAAGTGTCTTTCCGTCATGTCTTCAGATTGAATCCCATAGCCGCCATACTCGGAGTAATGGCCCTTGCTGTCGCAATGCCAAACATCGACCATTGTATTTGAAAGCGGTTTGCATCCGTCATTGTTGTTTAGAATGGTCATGGTGATCCGCAGGGGGACTCCCTTTCTGTCACCAATGATATTTTCCCTGACATAGTCAGTCGGCGTTTTATTCGGGAACGGACCTTTGGTCTCCTCAGGGGACATTTCACAATCCTCCGAAGATTCAACAATGCCCGTACCGTTTTTGCTGACAGAGGCCGTTACACCGGTCAGTACGACAACCCCGCCCAGGGCAACAACACCTTTTGTCATGAATTCTTTTCGTTTCATAATCCCAATGATTGTTTGCCTCTAAAACCGCCGGCGTTGCCCGGAAAACTCCATGGCTTCCCCTTTACCAAAGCCGTAACTAAATCCAAGAGCAGCGAAACTTCCCCTTTGACGCCGATTGTACACATAAAAATCCGGTTGGTTGATCTCGCTTTCATTTACGCGTGAGGCAAATACATCCCTTACACTTAAACTCAGTACGGCCTTACCCTTCATCAGTTTTTTGCGCAGGCCTATATCCAGAAAAAGCTGGTCATAAACTTCACTTTGCACCGTCTGGTATCCGGATCTGTAGTTCCCGGTTGTCTCCAGGTCAATACCCGCCGGTAGCTTAAGTTTTGCCATCAGCTTCGAGGACCATTGATCTCCGCTAAAATCAAAGACCGTATCGTCAAAAGTACCGTCCCTGGTAAATTGGCTGTAATTGAAATCCCCATTTAGAGTCAACCAGTTGGAGGGACTGTATTTTGCATTGAATTCTATTCCGGTAGCCCTGTTGGTTCCAATGTTCTCCGGCCTAACGGTATTCACGTTGTTTTCAAAAGTGGATACACGTTCAATGACGTCTTCCGTATATCGGTGATAAATCCCCAGGTTCAACGAGGCCTTACCCAGTATGTAAATACTCGTAACTTCATAGGAATCGGTGAATTCCGGCAATAACTCGGGATTGCCCTGCCGAACACTAAAATTGTTCCTTATATTGAAAAAAGGGTTCAAATCCCAGAGCCTTGGGCGATAGATGCGCTTGGAATAGCCGGCCTGAAGGGAAACTTTCTCGGTAATTTTATAGGAAGAATGAAGGCTTGGAAATAGGTTGGAGTAGTTTTGGTCGTTTTCCTGATTTGTATTTGTAAGCAGGGTATTCAAATTGGTCTGTTCCAGGCGTACCCCCATTTTTATCCCCCATTTTTGACCCTCATAGGATCCGGTAGTGTACAGGCCAAGTACTTTTTGGTTGTATTCAAAGATATTGGTTAGCCCGGGGTCATTGACAAATACCCCGTTGACCAGGTCATTGACCTCGTAATCATTGCTGACATCATTCAACACATACTGCGCTCCCGATTCCAGGTTCCATTGTTCAGTAAAAGGCTTTGTATAGTCAAGTTTGAAGGTAAAAACGGATTCCTTGAAATCGGTCCGGGTTTGTTGGGTGGCGTCATTATCCTCTCCTGAAATAGTCCTGTCCAGGAATTCCGACGACTGATCCTTCCCGAAGAAGTTTCCCAAGGCGCTAAATAACAAGGTATGGTCCTCGCCCTCCCCAAAATCCTTTTTGTACTGGAACTCATATTGAAATTTAGGGTTGGTGGCTTCGGTAACCTCCGTGCGGGTCCATTGGGAAGAAATAGCATCGCTTGCGTCCAGGGATGCAAAATTTGTCGTAGAAGGCTGATCTTCCACTTCCAAAGCAAAGTTCCCGGAGAGTGTTACTACGTCTTTTGGACTTAAGTAATAATCCGTTCCCAATACAAAATTGTAAAAGGTTTCGTTCCGGAACTCTGATCCGCTGCTCAAAATGGTTGTGTTGTTCACCAAATCCACATTCCGGTTTTCAAGATCATTTGGCAATTCCCGAAACCCTGCGCCCAGCTGGCTGAACAAATTGAACTTCTCGGTTCTTCTATTCAGACTCACCCCAACGCTGTGGTTATTTGGGGCACCCGTATTCACGGAGATGGAGCCATTCAGACCTTTCTTCTCCTCTTTTTTTATTACAATATTAATAATTCCGGAAGTCCCTTCGGCGTCATACTTCGCGGATGGGTTTGTAATCACCTCAACCCTGTCTATCATATCCGCAGTTATCGTACCCAATGTATTTCCCTGTTCGCTCGCAATCACTGAGGGTTTGCCATTGATCAGAATCTGCACTCCCTGGCTGCCGCGGAGGCTGATCTGCCCTTCGATGTTCACATTGACGGATGGCACATTGTTCAATACTTCCAGTGCACTGGCACCGGTGCTGCTCAGATCCTTTCCAACATTAAAGACCCGCTTGTCCAGTTTGAATTCGGTACGCGATATTTCGCCCTCAACGACCACCTCTTCCAATTTTTGGGCATCTTCGGCAAGTACTACGATCCCCAGGTCAATGGTTTCCACAGGGGTCACCGGTTTGCCGAAAGTTCTGGTTTCAAAACCGATAAAACTTATTTCGATATAAAAGTCGTTGGCATCTGTTTGCAACGTAAAGCTGCCGTCTTCAAGGGTCGTGGTCCCAGCAATCGGTTTTTTGGTTTCACTATTGGCAACAAGAACGGTGGCGAACTCAATAGGCCGCTCGCTGGACGCCTCCACAACTTTCCCGATGATTGTGGTGCCTGTTTGGGCTGCAACAACTTCGATCTTCAAAACGAAAATGCCGATCAGAAGAAAATATAGAATGCTGCATTTCATAAATTACCGATTTAGATTTAAAAATTGATACCTCAAAATTTGTATTTTTTTTCAAAGTTAATGTGCTATTTTCTGTGAACGACAGAGGTTCTGCTGTGAACGACACAGGCTGCGGAATACGATGTTTGCCATCCTTTTTCTTGCGATGGCGGTTTTATAGCCCCAAAGTACATTTAGATAAGAAGGTCTTTGGATACCCCGGAAACAATTTTCGGCAACATCCTGGGAAAATTACTTTAAATATTATTCAACTTGGAAGGCTATAGTGCTCATCAAAGGGGTTGATGAAATTGAATCCAAGGCAAGTATGGCATAGATGCAGGTCAATTAGAGAATTTTAAGTCTACAAATAGTTGCTCTTCAATAAAAACAACTAACTTATTGCGGGATAAAACTTAAATTAAGGGATATCATGAATAAAAAAAGGACCATCACACGGAGAAAATTTGTCGGGACAAGTGCAATTTTAGGGGCCGGATTATTATTACCCACTCAAAAAATTATCGGGGCGCCGGCTATCCTAAGAGATTATGGCAAACCGAATTCGAAAATAAAAGGAATACAACTAGGAGTCATTACGTATTCATTCAGGACTATGGCCGACCAAAGTGCTGAAGCTACCTTAAAATATATAGTGGACAGCGGTATCAACGCTGTTGAGTTAATGGGCGGACCGGCCGAATCTTTTGCCGGTATGCCGGGTAGTAACCTGGACCGAAGAACTTTCTACGGGCTTTTGAGAAAACAACGAAATGGGGAATCCCTGAGCGATGAAGAAAGCAAAAAATTAATGGATTTACAGGAAGAAAGCCGGGCATATAATGCAGAAGTTGCAAAATGGCGGGTTAATGCCCCTATGAAAAATTTTGAGCAACTCAGAAAAATGTACAACGATGCCGGTGTCACCATTTATGCGTTTAAGCCAAATGCCTTTGGAAAAGACAATACGGATGCCGAAATTGTCTATGGCTTACGGGCCGCGAAGGCTTTGGGAGCCACTCAAGTAACCCTGGAACATCCCAGCGATGATGCGCACACCCTAAAATTAGGCCAAATGGCCGAAAAACATCAAATAGGGGTGGCATACCATGGTCACGAGCAGCAAACGCCGACGTTTTGGGATACCGCGCTTGAACAATCTCCCAGAAATATGCTGAATGCCGATATGGGGCACTATGTAGCGGCCGGTAACGAAAATCCACTTGCCCTTTTAAAGAAAAACCACAAACGCATTGCCAGCATTCACTTAAAAGACCGGCAAACTCCTGCCCACGGAAAAGAAAATATGATCTGGGGCAATGGAGATACCCCCATTGGGGAAATTTTGAACTTAATGCGCACAGAGCGCTATAAGTTCCCGGCCACGATTGAGTTAGAATACGAAATTCCGGAAGGTTCGGACGCCGTAAAAGAAGTGTCCCGTTGCCTTGAGTATTGCAGGCAGGAACTTAAAAACGAAGGTTAAACTGCTCGTTCACTCATCTCCCTGCGATTTCCGGACAGGCGTTCATCCTCCTAAATCCGTCGATGGCGGTATTTAAAGAGGCAGCCTCCCATAAATCTGTAATTTTGGAACATGGACCGAAATCTCAATTTCTTTAACAATACTACCAAGGAGATTATCTTTCAGTTATTGTTGCACATTGTACTATTCCTGTTCTTTTCCTTTGACAAAAACGAGCCTCAGATACAGGAATTTAAGGTGGTGGCTTTTATCAATTACGCCCTAGGTGCATTTATCATAAATTATGTCTTGTTGCGCACTTTATTCTATAAAAAAAAATACCTGCAATTCTTCTTGTCAGTCACCGTGATAGTTGCAATCATTATTGTTGTCGAGGAACTTGTATTAGAGAGGATCTACTTTCCTGATTCAAGGGGCAAATATTTCCCGGGAGTGGTATTTAGCCTGCTGGATGTAATGCCGGTTATTACCATTTTGGCCGGTTTTAAGTTTGCCTGGGACGCTTCTACCAAACAGCGGGAAGTAGAAACGTTACGTACTTACGTTCGGGAAAGCGAGCTGCAATTCCTGAAGTCACAGATCAACCCGCATTTCTTATTCAATAACCTCAACAATCTGTATTCCTACGCCATAGATAAATCACCGAAAACACCCTCCATCATCTTGGAGCTTTCCTCTGTACTGAGGTATATGTTGTATGATTGCAAGGAAAATTTTGTGGCCCTGCCAAAGGAAATAGAGCACCTGAAAAATTTTACCCAGCTAAACGAACTACAGATCGAAGAACGCGGGAAAGTTACCTTTCAAACGGAAAATATCTCTTCGGAATACAGGATCGCGCCTTTAATACTGACGGTCTTTATAGAAAATGCCTTTAAGCATAGTACGGCAAGCCAGTCGAAAGATATTTTCATCGATATTAAGATCGAGGTAACGCACAACGGGCAGTTGGAATTTGAATGTAAAAATTCTTTTCAGCCCATGGGGAATACCGAAAACCTTAAAACGGGCATCGGCCTGCAGAATGTAAAAAAACGGTTGCAGCTTTTATATCCGAAGGCGCATGAGTTGTCCATAACCGAAGGTGGTGACCAGTATACCGTACATTTAAAAATGCAATTAACAAAAGAAGCCGCATGATACGATGTATCATTATCGAAGACCAACCTCCAGCGCAGCGCGTATTGAAAAAATTTATCGATGATATGGGTAATTTGGAGTTGAAGGCCACCTTCGCCGATGCCTTACAGGCGATGGATTATCTGAAATCCGAACCCATTGACCTTATTTTTTTAGACATTCATTTACCGAAAATATCAGGGATCGATTTTCTAAGGGCCCTGGCACACAAACCCCATGTGATCCTGACCACTGCTTTTTCTGATTACGCTTTGGAAAGTTATGAATACGATGTGGTAGATTATCTGTTAAAACCCTTTTCATTCGAACGCTTTGTTCAGGCAGTATCCAAAGTACCACTTAAACCGGATGCTTCTGACAGGGCAGGACAGGTACAAAATACTTCGCCCCCGGAGACGCTTTTTATAAAATCGGGTTATGAGCATATTAAGATCGATGTTGCAGATATTCATTATATTCAGTCCGATGCGGACTATACGGAAATTTTCACATCGAAAAAGAAATATTTATCTCAGGAGCCCCTGCGTTTTTGGGAAGAGTATCTCGACTCAAAAAAGTTTATCAGAATACACAAATCGTATATAATAAACACTTCTAAAATAGATAAGATCATTGGAAACCAGGTTTACCTGGCGGATAAAACCACCCTCCCGATCGGCAGGGCGTACAAGGAAAGTTTTATGAAAATTGTATTAAAATAAAATTCAAGATCTCATGAGCGAATTAAAAAAAGAAGACATCAAACAGGAGGTATTCGACCTCTATGACGATTATGCGCACAACCGGGTCAGCAGAAGGCTGTTTCTGGACAAATTATCAACCTATGCGGTAGGAGGGCTTACAGTACCCTCATTGCTTGGTTTTATTTCCCCTGATTATGTAAAAAAAATCCAGATAAAGCAGGATGACCCCCGATTAAAATCGGAATTTATCCATTATGACTCCCCCAAAGGCGGCGGTTCGATCAAAGCCCTGCTCTCCAGGCCGGCCGATGCCAGGGGAAAACTTCCGGGAATTGTAGTGGTGCATGAAAATCGCGGACTCAATCCGCATATAGAAGATGTGGGGAGACGGGCTGGCCTTGCAGGGTTTATTTCGCTGGCTCCCGATGCACTTACCCCTTTAGGCGGTTATCCCGGTAATGATGATGACGGCCGTGAATTGCAGGGTAAGCGTGATCGCAATAAGATGTTGGAAGACTTTATTGCCGCCTTCGAACATTTGAAAGCACATCCTGAATGCACGGGCAAAGTAGGTGTGGTCGGCTTTTGTTTTGGGGGGTGGATCTCGAACATGATGGCGGTTAAAGTTTCGGATCTGGGAGCAGCTGTGCCATTTTATGGAGGGCAACCCAAGGAGGATATTGAAAAA
>DATGCB010000415.1:0-10208 GCA_035312365.1 Eudoraea sp.
TGTTCTTTTTGCGAAGCAAAGCCTCGGCTTCGGCCAATGAACTGCTTTTTCCCCTGAGCTCCTCGATCATTTTCCTGGTTTCTTCGTATTTATCCGTCAACAACATATTGTTGTACTTGAGAAAATTATTAGTGAGCTTGAGACTGTCATGTCTCGCCTCCAGTCTACGAAGTTCTTTCCGGTATTCCCTTAATTTGTCAATCGTAAAATTAAGACGTCCCACGGAGTCCAATAACTGCTGCACTCTGTACCTGGAATCCTGCAACTCTATTTCATTGACTTCATTAAGAGCGGAAAGCCGGTCAACCTCGGTTTTCATCAGGGTAAGATCCTTTACCAATAATCCCCTTTCTTCCTGTAAATAATTGATTTGTGTTTTGGACTGGGCATAGCTATAATAAAAGGCAATTAAAATACCGATTATGACAGCGACAAGCGCAGCAAGGAGTATCTTATAATTGAATTTGTTATCTTGAAAGTCCATGCAATAAGGGCTAAGTTATAAGTAGGGATTAAAAAGAGTAAGATTTGTGTATTCCAAGCTATCAAATATAATAAATGATATCAACACAATCATGGTGCCAAGGTTGTGTTTTGGATGTAATGTTCGATTATATCGAGGAGAGTATCTTATATGCACTCTTTGTCGCAATCAATTACCACTTACCGAATACAACTTCTCGGAAGAAAATGCCGTTGATCGTATATTTTATGGGAGGGCGGACGTTAAAAAGGCAGCGGCTTTCCTCTATTATTCCGATCATGGCATCGTAAAAAACCTGATCCACTACCTGAAATACAGGAATCAGGAACCAATCGGTATATTTTTAGGCGATTGGTTTGGTGAACAGCTAAAACAGGAGGGGCCACTACAACGGATAGACCATGTAATCCCGGTACCTCTCCACCATCGAAAACTCCGTAAAAGAGGGTATAATCAGGTGGCAGAATTTGGTAAAAGACTGGCTTTCCATTTAAATACAGAATACCTGGACCATATACTGACCAAAACGGCAAATACAAAGACCCAGACCAAAAAAAGCAGGGCCTACAGATGGCAGGCCAATCGTGATCTCTATACACTTTCAGACCCTGAAGCAATCAAAAATAAAAACATCCTGCTCGCCGACGATGTAATCACCACAGGGGCTACCATCGAGGCATGTACCAAAGCACTTCAAAAAGGTACCCAGGCCACCGTTTACGTCGCTGCCATGGCGGTAGTTCCTTAATTTTACAATTCTGTAAAATAGTCGTTTCTTTGCCCCATAGTTTTGGTGAATGATCCCTTTAAAACGAAGTATATCCGTCCTCTTTTTAGTCTTTGTTGTTTTTGCACTTTTACAATGTGCAAAAAGAGGAAATCCGACCGGCGGTCCCAAAGATATCACTGCCCCGTCCCTGATCAGGGCAGAGCCGGAAAACCTGACAACCAATTTCGAAGCAAATAGGATAAGGCTCTATTTTGACGAATACATTAAGCTTCAGGACATTCAGAATCAACTCATCATCTCCCCGCCCTTAAAATACAATCCACAGATAAGGCCCCAGGGAGGTGCAAGCAAATTTGTCGAAATAATAATAAATGATACCCTGAGAGAGAATACCACCTATACCTTTAATTTTGGCCAGAGTATTGTGGATAACAACGAAGGAAATCCGAATCGCTTTTTAAGTTATGTGTTTTCTACGGGCAGCTATATTGATTCCCTGACAGTATCGGGGGTGGTTAGGGATGCCTTCAACAAGGAGGCCGATCCTTTTATTAGTGTCATGCTTTATGCAATTGATACTGCCTTTACAGATTCAACCATTTATAAAAGTCCACCCTATTACATTACCAATACACTCGACAGCACGATTATTTTTCACTTAAAAAATCTCAAAGCCGGGAAGTATGCCATGATCGCCCTCAGGGATGAAGGCAAAAACAATATGTTTGATCAAAAAACCGATAAAATTGGTTTCCTGAAGGATACGGTTACCTTGCCCACGGATTCAATTTATTTACTGACTCTCTTTAAAGAAGTTCCGGATTATGGTGTTCCCCCTCCAAACTATGCGGCAAATAACAAGATTATCTTTGGTTATAACGGGAAAGACGAGCAATTAACCATTGAACCGCTAACGCCGCTTCCCGATACGGTAAGGACATTGATCGCCAGAGAACCGGGGAAAGACACCCTGAATTTTTGGTTTACGCCCTTTGAGGCTGACTCAATTATTTTTAGGGTATCCAATGAAAAAAGGGCACAAACAGATACTTTTACCGTCAAAACAAGGAAACTTCCTTCAGATTCACTGCTGTTGAATTTAAGTCACCGCGGAAATATCAATTTCCAGGACACGTTCCAAATTGCGACCAACATTCCCATCATTAAAATAGATACCTCAAAAATTTCGATGATAAACAGGGATTCTTTGCCCGTTCCCCTCGGTATCGCCCTGGATACCGTAAAGAACAGGATATCCATTGATTTTGACAAAGAACCCAATGAGAATTACATCCTGGATCTGTTGCCTGAATCCCTGACCGACTTTTTTGAAAACACTATAGACACGACCACCTACAGGCTTTCTACGGGCAGTTATGCGGATTATGGGAATCTCAGGCTTACCATATCCGGGGAAATAGCATATCCCGTTATTGTGCAATTAACCAATGAAAGGGGGGAAGTGGTGCGCCAAATCTACGCCACGAAGCCGCAGCTATTTGAATTCAGTACCCTGGCCCCGGCGACCTACATCATCCGTCTCGTATTCGATGCCAATGAAAATGGCCAATGGGATACGGGTAGCTACCTGAAGAAAATACAACCCGAAAAAGTATTGTATTATCCCAAAGAACTGGAAGTAAGATCCAATTGGGAACTTGAAGAAAACTTTACGATAACAGAGTAAAGGAATCACCGTCTTTTAGAAAATTATACCGTTTCCTTGTGTCATCAATGTGATCCTTGCTCAAAGTGGCGTATAAAATAGTTTCCTGCTCCGAGAATACCATGCTATCCCCCAGGCAATCATAGACCCCTGAATGCCCGGAATACTCATTTCCGTTAGGATCAGAACCTACCCTGTTAACCCCAATGCAGTAAGCCATGTTTTCAATCGCCCTTGCCTTTAACAAGGCATCCCAGGCCTCATTCCTTACCTTTGGCCAATTGGCCACATAGATCAGGACATCGTAATTCCCGGTGTTTCTTGACCACACGGGAAAACGTAAGTCATAACAGATCAGGGGATGGAAATTAAAACCTCTAAATGTTGAAATTATTTTCCCCTCCCCCTTATTGTATACCTTGTCCTCCCCTGCCAGGGAGAAGGTATGCCTTTTGTTATAGGTAGCGATGCTGCCATCCGGATGGACAAAATACAGTCGGTTGTAATATTTCCCTTCCTCACAGAACACCATACTTCCAACCAGTGCCGCATTCTTCCCGGCCGCTTCTTCCTGCATCCAGCGAACGCTGAGGGGGCCCTCTGATGCGCTAACCCGTTGCGGGCTCATTGTAAATCCTGTGGTAAACATTTCCGGCAATATGATGACATCCGTATCATCTGATATTTTCTCAATCATACGGGAAAAATTTGCGCGGTTCTGTTCGGGCATTTCCCAAACTATAGCCGATTGTAGTAAGGCCACCTTCAATTCCATGGACATTATGTGCAATTTAATCCATTTTTTCCAGAAGGTCGATCAGGGATGCAATGCCCTGCATCCTGGCATGATCCAGGGCCGTGTTTCCGCGGGTATCCCTGGCGTTGCGATCTGCTCCCTGTGAAATCAGGAGTTTTACCATTTCTTCCCTGTTAAAGGTTGCCGCAAATATCAGACAGGTGGCTCCCATGGCATTTTTGATATTCACATTGGCCCCTTTATCAATAAGTATTTTGGCAACAGGAAGAAACCCTTTAAAACATACGCCCATTAAAGCCGTGTTGCCCGAGGCGTCTTTTTCATCAATTTCCGCTCCCTTGTCAAGGATCAGTTTTACCATCTCCGCATTCCCGTAATAAGCTGCCAGGATCAATGGTGTTGAGCCTCGCTGATCTTTGGCATTTACCAAAGAGGGGTTCACATCCATCAAATTACGGATGACTTCAAGATCACCACTCCGTATGGCGTCAAAAAAAATACCAGAATCTTTCATTTGGCCATGATATTGATCTTTTATTATTTCCCATTGGTTTAGGTATGGGGCTTTCTTTTGCAGTTTGCCACAGTTTGCAAATGTATCCTGATTCGGTTTCAGAACATTTGCTTATACTATAGATATTATTTATACTAAAATAACATAAATCAAAGTTTTACCTATAATATTGCGCGTACAATTTGATACATTTACAGAAGAACATACCTCAACTTAAAAGCAATGGAAAATAAAGAAATTAACGCCCCTCACGGCAAGGTAATAGATGTAAATGATTCAAGTAAGTGCCCATATCTGGGCGGATCATTAAGCCAAAGTGCCGGAGGCGGGACCACAAACTCAGATTGGTGGCCCAACCAACTTAGATTAAATGTACTTCGTCAGAATTCTTCCCTGAGCAACCCCATGGATGAAGATTTCAATTATGCCAAAGAATTTAAATCCCTGGATTTGGATACGGTAAAAAAGGATATTGTGGAAGTCCTGACAACTTCACAGGATTGGTGGCCTGCAGATTATGGCCATTACGGGCCATTCATGATTAGAATGGCATGGCACAGTGCAGGCACCTATCGTATTGGCGATGGCCGGGGGGGAGGCGCATCGGGTTCACAACGGTTTGCCCCCTTAAACAGCTGGCCGGATAATGCGAACCTGGATAAGGCCAGGTTACTCTTATGGCCCATAAAGCAGAAGTATGGAAGAAAACTTTCCTGGGCAGATCTGATGATACTTGCCGGCAATTGTGCCCTGGAATCGATGGGCTTTAAAACTTTTGGTTTTGGTGGCGGAAGAGAGGATATTTGGCAACCCGAAGAAGACATTTACTGGGGTTCAGAATCCGAATGGTTAGGGGATGAAGAACGTTATTCAGGCGATCGTGATCTGGAAAACCCTTTAGGGGCATCCCATATGGGCCTGATCTATGTGAACCCCGAAGGACCGAAAGGTCAGCCAGATCCTTTGGGCGCGGCTTATGACATTAGGGAAACCTTTGGACGCATGGCGATGAATGATGTGGAAACCGTTGCCCTGATCGCCGGGGGCCACACGTTTGGAAAGACCCATGGAGCTGCTGATCCAGACAAGTATGTGGAAGCTGAACCGGCCGGGTCCGGAATTGCTGAACAAAATTTAGGATGGAAAAATAACTTTGAGAGTGGCATTGGAAACGATACCATTACCAGTGGTTTAGAGGGTGCATGGACTACTACCCCGGTGAAATGGGGGCATGATTTCTTTAAGCACTTATTTGAATATGACTGGGAACTTACTAAAAGTCCGGCCGGGGGTCACCAGTGGCGTCCAAAAAACGGAGCGGGGACAGGAACGGTCCCGGATGCGCATGATCCTTCCAAAACGCATGCCCCATTTATGCTGACAACCGATTTAGCTTTGAAAGTCGATCCCGTATACGAAAAAATCTCCCGGCGGTTCTACGAGCATCCGGCCGAATTTGAAGAAGCTTTTGCACGGGCGTGGTACAAGCTTACGCACCGCGACATGGGGCCCATTTCCCGCTATTTAGGACCCGAAGTACCCAGGGAAGAATTGATGTGGCAAGATCCTGTTCCGGCAGTTGACCACGGGCTGATCAATGATGCAGATGTTGCCGAATTGAAAAAGAGATTACTTGCTTCGGGATTGTCCATATCTCAATTGGTGGCCACAGCCTGGGCATCCGCTTCAACGTTCCGTGGATCTGATAAACGAGGTGGGGCCAATGGGGCCAGAATTCGTCTTGAACCACAAAGGAGTTGGGAAGTTAACAATCCGGCTGAATTATCTAATGTGTTAAACACTTTGGAAGCCATTCAGAACGAGTTTAACCAGACTCAAAACGGCAATAAGAAGGTATCCCTGGCAGACCTGATCGTGCTTGGGGGGTCTGCAGGCATAGAGGAAGCAGCAAAAAATGCCGGACATGAGGTAACCGTTCCTTTTACACCGGGCCGTACGGATGCCACACAGGAAAAAACTGATATAGAATCCTTCGATGCCCTTGAACCCAACGCAGACGGGTTTAGAAATTACAAAAACGCCAAACATAAAACGATGTCCGAGGCAATGCTGGTAGACCGTGCACAGCTATTGAACCTTACGGCACCGGAAATGACCGTATTGATAGGAGGAATGCGCGTTCTGGATACAAATTTTGATAGGTCGAGACATGGTATTTTAACGGATCAGCGAGAAGTGCTTACCAATGACTTTTTCGTCAACCTTCTCAGTCTTGGAATAAAATGGGAAGACATATCGGAAGACGAAAGCCTGTTTGCCGGAAGGGACCGGAAAACCGGCGAAGTAAGGTGGACAGGGACCAGAGTGGATCTGATTTTTGGGTCAAATTCAGAATTGAGGGCACTGGCAGAGGTTTATGGCAGCAGCGACTCTCAAAAAAAATTCGTCAATGACTTTATAGCTGCCTGGTCAAAGGTGATGCATCTCGACCGATTCGACCTGGCCTGAAACCTGCTCAGGTTAAGTGAGATCGTATTATGAATTTTAGGTGGCCTGTTTCCAGGCCACCTTTTTATTTTCGGAATTCACATTCCCCTGATCCACGGACCATAATAGCTTCACCACAAACACCTGCCTAACCCTGGAGGCCTTAGGCAATCACCATGCTATCGGCTTCCCGGAGTGAAATCCTCCGGAGCATTCTGAGGGAGGTTTTGGGTGCCTGCTCCGCCCGTATCATTATAAATGGTCCATTCCTCAATGGTATACACGGGGTTCCCTTTTGTAATGTCCGAATTTCTCAGGGCACGGCCATCCTCGAACTCATGGTTGGTCCCCGAACCGTCTTCTCCGATCTTCCCGAAAATGTCTATGGTGTTCCCAAACGGATCCGTCAATTGCAAAGTGTCATCGCCATTTGAGTCAGCCGGACTGTTTATCCCAACGCCCAAATCCGGCGCAAACCCGAAAACCGTTTCAAATTCCGTCGGGTCAGGAGAAATCACCATAGCGCTTCCTGCAGCTATGATTTGGCCGGACAAATCTATTGCAGAGCCTATTTCTGTGTTGCCATTGGTATACCGCCTAAGGGACCAGCCCTCCAAAGGCATCGCCTCCTCGCCCGAATTGTATAATTCTATGAAGCGTGCCCCGTTGTTGTTATCCGGATCGGCCAATTCCGAAATAAAGATACGCTCTGATGTAGCAGCGACTGTCCCTTCCATGCAACGTTCTTCCAGGAGTGATACATCCGTCAAATCGCGTATGATCAACTGATATTCGCTGCGTTCCCGGTAGAGAACTCCTGTGATTGAGCCGTTGCCCGCCGGTAACATGGTACCCTGAAAATCGGAAAAACCACTGTTTAGCAGGACTATTTCATTCCCCTCACAATCGGACAATGTTCTTTTAGTTTCTTCACCCGCCAGGGCATAAGATTGCTCAAGCTCGGAATTGATCACTTCAATCTCCTTCAGGCCAACCAAAGTATTAACCATACTTTCATCCAGGTCCACTATGGAGGTGATTCTGGGCTCCACAGACACCGGAGGGTCGCAGGAGCGTATGATGTGCTCCGATACTACGGTCGCAGGGAGCCTGCCAACAGATACATTTCCAAAGGAAGTAAAGACACCGCCAAGTCTGAACACTTCCTTGCTTTTTCCCAAATACAGCCCTTTAAGATTTATAAATATTCGCGTGCCGACTTCATAAAAAAGGTGGGAATCCGCAAGTTCTATTTCTATCTGAAATCCTTCCTCCGGGTTCATGGGGTCGTCCTGAAAATGCAGTGTATTGAAGAAATTCCCGGCCTTATCCGAAGAAATTATGTAACCGCTTATGACCCAGTCATCCCGGATTTGTATCGTAGCATCCACAAAATAAGCCTTGACCTCATCAAAAGTTATATTTGCTTCCAAATTAGATTGACAGAAGGATGCAGGAGTTTCAATATTCCTATCCTTGTTACAACCGATAAGCAATGCCCAACCTACCAGCGGAAGCACAAGGTTCCGGTGAAATTTTAAAATATTATTCATATTAAAGTTTTAAAAGCTTACTGCTATATTCAGAAAATAGGTCCTTCCGTATCCGTACCAGTATTTAGGCGCAAATGAGGGCATGCCACTCAGGTTGTCCCGGGCCAGTTGTCCATAATTCCCATTCCTGCTTTGTTCATATCCCCCGGTTCTAAAGATCCTGTCGAAAACGTTGCTAATACTTGCAAAAACACTGATATATTTTCCATCGAGCAACCATGATTTTCCCCCCACAAGATTTAATAGATACACGGTGTCCAGCGATCGTTGTTTTAACAGGCGATTTACATTTTCTTCAGTCGCATCCCTAAAAGGTTGTCCTTCCCGGGGATCTAAATAAAAGCTCCGGGTCCTTGTGATTGTGGCAATGTTGGGGTAATTGTTTCCGAGGTAATTGGCTGTTACCCCTACCCACCAATATGTGGGGTCCCTGTATTCCACCCCTAGTGACCACGCCTTTTGCGGACCTTGCGCCAGCCTGTGATCCTTTATACGGGCAACCCCCAGTTCTTTAAAGCCTTCCGCTGATATAAGGTCCTCAGCATCACCGGCGGTATCAAAATTTATTCGCACAAAAGGGTCACTGGCATATAGCTGTTTATAAATAGCCGAAACAGCGGTTAATTTTACCATTGGGGACACTTTGTAGCTCATGCCCAATTCTATCCCCATATTTAATTTGTCCAGACCGGTGATCGCCTCCTGAACAAAATCTGATCCCAGACCGGCATCCACAAAGAAAAAATTAACATCCGTTCCGTTCTGAAATCGGCTGTAAAATCCCGTTAACCTTCCGGTGAGGTCGGGTAGGCGGATAAAATAATTCAGATCCGCGCTGCTCAGCCTTTCATTTTGAATTCCGGGGACCGTCTCATCGTGTTCCCGGGGATTTATAAAGGCATTTTGAAGAAAGGGAGCCCGCGTTAAAATTGCGGCATGGGCCTTTACCCAATGCCTGCCGGAAATTTGACAGGTAACTCCCCCTTTGATCCCAATATTGGAAAATTCAATGTTTTCACTTTTTCCCAACGAATGATCGGGGAATCGTTCATTCAGAAAAAGTCCTTCCCTGTTGTACGTGCTCTTTGAAAAGGTCCCGGCGATAAAGGCATCCCAGGAACTCCCGGTGCATTTAATTTGGGTGAAAGCCTCCATGACGCCGGCAGATACCCTGTAATCATAGTTAATTATATCCCCTTCCTGCTTTTCCCGAGGTGCGTTGACATCGTTTAACGTATTTGAAAAAGGGTCGATATCTTCGTGAAATTCAGCACCTAACAGATCCCTGATCCTGGCATTGTTGCGGGAAACCAAAGCTGTATACCGCAGGCCCAATTCAATATCGCAATGATCGCTGGCCTTTAGATTCGCGACCCCATTCAGGGTAAAGGAAGTATCTTCAACCTCATCATCGTACAGCACATAGGCGGCTTTCTGCTTAGAACCATAAGTGGTATTCGCCTGGTATGCCCGTTCCCAGTTGAGTTGAGGATGCCTGAGAAACCCTTCGCGAGCTTTTTGAGCGCTTAAAAAGTTCGCCCCTATGGGGCTATTGAGATAAAAACTTGGCAGATACCGGTAATAAGTAGGATCGGGATTCGGGGCGTTGTAATACCCCAACCTGCTATTGGAATGCTGTCCAAACCGATAGGCAATCCCGGTGTTAATAAAAAGTTTATCAGCCTGGTACAGGTGATTGAGCATAAGAATGGGCTGCTTAATTTTCCGCACCCTCGAATTGCGGAGTACTCCGTTCTGATATCCCCAATATGGATTGTACCTGTGGCCGGCCATCTGAAAAACCTCCCGGGTGATTGCGGCAGACCTGCCCCTGCGGTTGCTCGCCAAAATGGCTGTGAAGTACAGGCTGCTCTTTTTGCTATATTGATATTCGACGCCTCCGAAAATAGAATAGGCATCATATAATGTCCCCTCAATATAGCCCTGGTCAGCCCACCTGCGCGAAACTGAAAATGCACAGACCATCTTGTTTTTTTGCACTCCTGAGTTGTAGGTAGCCATAAGCCTGCCGGTATAGGTCCTGTTGGATGCCGAA
>DATGCB010000416.1:0-12314 GCA_035312365.1 Eudoraea sp.
AAAGGTGTCGGCCAGGCTGTCAATAATGTAAATACAACAATTGCCGAAGAGATCAGGGGTATGTTGGTCTTTGAACAGAATTTGATTGACCAGGCGATGGTAGATCTCGACGGGACTCCAAACAAATCCAAGCTGGGCGCCAATGCCATTTTGGGAGTATCCCTTGCTGTTGCCAAAGCGGCCGCGAATGAACTTGGGATGTCCCTGTTCAGATATGTTGGAGGGGTTTCTGCAAATACGCTACCGGTGCCGATGATGAATATAATCAACGGCGGATCACATTCCGATGCACCCATCGCTTTTCAGGAATTTATGGTGATGCCCGTAAAGGCCGACTCTTTTAGCCACGCAATACAAATGGGGACTGAAATATTCCACAACCTGAAAAAAGTGCTGCACGACAGGGGTCTAAGCACCGCGGTGGGTGATGAAGGAGGGTTTGCACCTACGCTCGACGGTACGGAAGATGCCCTGGATACCATTGGAAAAGCTGTAGAAAAGGCCGGGTACAAGCTCGGCGATAATGTCATGATTGCACTTGATTGTGCATCGGCGGAGTTCTATGTTGATGGCAAGTACGATTATACCAAATTTGAAGGGGATAAAGGAGCTGTCAGGACATCTGAACAGCAAGCCGGGTATCTGGCCGATCTTTGCGCCAAATATCCTATTATTTCCATTGAAGACGGGATGGACGAAAACGATTGGGAGGGCTGGAAAATGCTCACAGAGAAGGTTGGGGACAAGGTTCAACTCGTGGGAGATGATCTGTTTGTGACCAATGTAGAACGACTCTCAAAAGGGATAAAGAACGGTATTGCAAATTCCATTCTGATCAAAGTCAACCAGATAGGAACTCTCTCTGAAACCATTGCTGCCGTAAATATGGCCAAGAATGCAGGATATACTTCTGTAATGTCACACCGGTCCGGAGAAACTGAAGACAATACCATAGCCGATCTGGCAGTGGCCCTGAATACAGGACAGATCAAAACAGGTTCGGCGTCAAGGAGTGACAGAATGGCTAAATACAACCAATTGCTGCGCATTGAGGAGGAATTGGGTAATACAGCCTATTATCCCGGCCAGAACGCTTTTAAAATAGGCTGATAGATGGTAAAATTCAAAGGAACAGGGACCTTTCAATTCGTATGAAGGGTCTTTTTTTGGCATGAAGCCAAACTTTACCTAACTTCTTAATCTTTCTTTTCAATTTCCAAACAGTACCAGAGCAGATGAATAAATTTCTTTTTGTAGCCGCTGAAAATGATGCACTTGCCAATTGCAAAGCCGGAGGAATGGGCGATGTTGTACGGGATGTACCAAGACAAATTTCTGAACGCGGGGATATGGCCCATGTGGTGGTCCCTTCTTATTCAAGATTGCACCAGGACGGAACGCTGATAACCACCCTTCAATTGCCATTAAGAGGTACCGTTTATGCGGCTGAGATTTACGAAGTGGCTCCAAAAAAGGTATATAAGAATATCCGGCACTACGTAATTCATCATCCGGAAATTGAAGCCGGCACCATTGGCCATATTTATCATGATGACCCTGAAGAACCTTTTTATACGGATAATATAAAGTTTACCATTTTTTGTACTGCGGTGGCGGAAGCCATAAACAGCGAGGTTTTTGGCACTATTGATATTGTCCATATGCACGATTGGCATACCAGCCTCTTATTGTTTTTAAAAAATTTTCATCCGGAATTCAAATCCTTAAATAAAATCCGGTTTGTCTATACCATCCACAATCTCGCCATTCAGGGCATACGACCTTTTTCAGACAATTATTCATCCCTTTCAAACTGGTTTCCGGAAATTTCATTTGATACCGAGAAATTAAACGATCACCGGTACCCTGATTGTATTAACTTAATGGCCACAGGTATCCGGCTGGCGGACGCTGTACATACGGTATCTCCTTCGTATAAGGAAGATGTGCTGAAACCCAGCAGACCCCCGGAGTTTATAGGGGGAGAAAGTTTGGAGGCCGATCTGATCAAAGCAGATAATGAAGGCAGGTTGTTTGGAATTCTAAATGGCTCGAACTATAAGAATATCAGGGTGGCTGAAAAGGGGTTATTGTACAGAAATACGGTAAAGGCCCTCTTTAGATGGTTGCAGGAGGAATCAAAGAAATACAAAGCAGATTTTTTAGCACACACCGGGGAAAAGGTGATGGAGTACGTTACGGACAGGCCCGAATTTATTATGGCCAGCGTGGCGCGATTGACTGAGCAGAAGTTTTACTTTTTTAAGCGATCCCCCGGGGCATTTGTGGAAATTCTAAAACGACTGCACACAGTGAAGGGCGTTTTTATGCTGCTGGGTACCGGCGCTCCTGAATATGAAGAGCTGTTCAGGCAATTGAGCTATGAACATAAAAACTTTATTTTTACAAATGGCCAATCGGAAGATTTGATCGACTCCATTTATTTGGAGGCCGATCTGTATTTTATGCCAAGCCTGTTTGAGCCCTGCGGTATCAGCCAAATGCTGGCAATGCGCAATGGAAACCCATGCCTGGTCCATAATACCGGTGGTCTGAAGGATACGGTTACCCATATGAAAACAGGCTTTAGTTTTGACGGTAAGACCTTTGATGAAAAAATAGAAAATATGATTGCCGTATTTGATGAGGCCCTGAATATCTACAAAAATGACCAAACCACCTGGAAAACCATACAGGAGAATGCCAGGAACATGCGTTTTACCTGGGAGAAATCGGTGGATAAATACTACAGGTTGCTTTACGCAATTAGTGGTTGATTAAGGAATTAATCCCCTGTACCTGTCATCGGATAACCGTGGTAGTACATGGGGGGATAATAATCCGGTAAATGAAGATTCAGAATTGTTAAGGTGCCTGCTTTTTAGTAAATTTACAATTCTATCATAAACTTTGAAATCCAAACAAATGTCTGAAAAAGCAACGCTCGCATACCAAGGTAATACTTATGAATTTCCTGTTGTCCATGGCACCGAACAGGAACTGGCTATCGATATTAAAACCCTGCGTTCTTCCACCGGGATGATAACGTTGGACCCGGGGTATAAGAACACCGGTTCCTGTGAAAGCGCGATCACTTTTTTGGACGGGGAAAAGGGAATTCTCAGATATCGGGGATATTCCATTGAGGAATTGGCTGAGCAGGCAGATTTTCTGGAAGTAGCCTATTTACTGATCTTTGGTGAGCTACCGGACCGGGAGCAGTTGCAAAAATTTCACGCGGATATAAGAAAAGAATCCAGGGTAGATGAAGAAATGAAAAAAATCCTGGATGGCTTTCCAAAATCTGCCCATCCTATGGGGGTGTTATCATCGCTTACCAGTGCCCTTATTGCTTTTAATCCTTCTTCGGTAAATGTAAGCTCGGAAAAAGACATGTACCATGCCATTGTGAGGATTCTTGCCAAGTTTCCGGTGTTGGTTGCCTGGACCCTGAGAAAGAAGCAGGGCTTGCCCCTGGAATACGGAGACAGTTCCCTGGGATATGTGGAGAACATCCATAAAATGATGTTTAAAATGCCGAATGATCCCTACGAAAATAATGAGATCGTCATTGATGCCCTGGATAAATTACTGATCCTCCACGCGGATCACGAACAGAACTGTTCCACCTCCACCGTTCGCATTGTGGGTTCCTCGCATGCCGGTCTTTTCGCCTCCCTTTCGGCCGGTATATCGGCCTTATGGGGGCCTCTGCACGGCGGGGCCAACCAGGCTGTTCTGGAGATGCTCGAAGCAATAGAAAGTGATGATGGAGACACCAAGAAATATATGGCGAAGGCGAAGGATAAGGATGATCCGTTCAGGTTGATGGGCTTTGGGCACCGCGTGTATAAAAACTTTGACCCCAGGGCGAAGATTATCAGGAAATCGGCTGAAGAGGTGCTCGGTGATCTGGGTATTGAGGACCCTATCCTGGAGATTGCCAAGGGATTGGCAAAAGAAGCCTTGGAGGATCCTTATTTTGTAGATCGTAAACTATACCCCAATGTTGACTTTTATTCGGGGATAATTTACCGGGCTTTAGGCATTCCCACAGACATGTTTACCGTGATGTTTGCTCTGGGAAGACTTCCCGGGTGGATAGCACAATGGAGGGAAATGCGACTCAGAGGTGAACCTATAGGGCGGCCAAGGCAGGTATACATTGGGGAAAATCATCGACCTTTTGTCCCTCTTGAACAACGACAGTGATCTTGTCATCGGTACAAATTCAATCCAATTGAAACGAAAGGCCCGTCGGCAGCAAAAAGCTGACGGGTCTTTTTGTATCTTTTCCCGGTTTCCTGATCTTTGCGCAAACTCGCCGATATGCTCTATCTAAACATTCAAGATGAAACCTCCCCGTTAAAGGCGGTACTGTTGGGAACCGCAAGAAACAGCGGGCCCGTTCCGAGACCGGAAGAGGCATATGATCCAAAGTCTTTAGAACATATTCTTGCGGGGACTTATCCAAGGGAACGTGATATGATCTCGGAAATGGATGGCTTTGCCAGGGTATTGCAAAAGTATGGTGTTCATGTATTCAGGCCCGAGGTGATCCAGGATTGTAACCAGATATTTTCCAGGGATATTGCCTTTGTGATTGGAAATAAATTGATAAAGGCGAATATTTTGCCGGAACGGGAAAAGGAATTTTATGCTATTTTACATGTGTTGGATTATATAGACCCGGAGCATATTCTTTGTCCGCCCGAAGAGGTACATGTGGAAGGGGGGGACGTGATGCCGTGGCGTGATCATATATTTATCGGTACCTATACCGGGGAGGACTACCCGGACCTGATAACGGCCAGGACCAACAGGGAAGCGGTTGCCTATATCAGGGATCAATTTCCGGATAAAATAGTGAAAGCTTTCGAATTGCGGAAATCCAATACGAACGCCAGGGAAAATGCGCTGCATTTGGATTGCTGTTTTCAGCCGGTTGGAAAAGATAAAGCGATCCTGCATAAAAATGGGTTTTTGGTAGAGGAGGAATATCAATGGCTGGTGGATTTCTTTGGCAGGGAGCATATTTTTGAAATTACCAAAGAGGAGATGTATCAGATGTTTAGCAATATTTTTTCAATATCTCCGGAAGTGATCGTCTCAGAGAAAAATTTTGTGCGCCTCAACACCTGGTTGCGCAGCCATGGATTTACGGTGGAGGAGATTCCCTACGCGGAGATAGGCAAGCAGGAAGGTTTGTTACGGTGCAGTACGCTTCCTTTGATCCGGGAAGAGCCGAAAGCGTAACTTCCTGAGGTTATACTCTTTAACTTCCTGTAAAATAAGGCTTTTAACCTGTTTGGCTAAATTATAACAGCCCTGCATTTAATTACAACAGCACTTTTTGCGTTTGGTCTTGCTATTACCACATATTTCCAGCCCTATCCTTTCAAAAAATAAAATTGCGGTACCCGGTATCCTGTAGGGTGGATCGGATACCACATCTCCGTTTTGGTTGGCCGAAGAATGACCGGTTGATACCTGCTTCATCAGATGGTATCCTGCATGGGCATCTCAGTTGGCAAACAGCGTCATCAA
This sequence comes from Eudoraea sp., assembly GCA_035312365.1. Taxonomy (GTDB): domain Bacteria; phylum Bacteroidota; class Bacteroidia; order Flavobacteriales; family Flavobacteriaceae; genus JAFMPW01. The sequence continues at coordinate 5,548 of DATGCB010000416.1, forward strand.
TATATCCATCTGCAGGTTTTCAGCCCTCTTTCTGATCGGGGATTCCATCATCGTATTAAAATTGGTGGCGATAAAGACAATGGTGTCGAGTTCGGGCAGGTACAGGAGCACACATCCGGCACCAATACCCCCACCCGAATGTCCTATGCCATACGTTACGTCAAGATCATAGTAGGTTACACCCAGGCCATACTTTTTTTCCCCTTCCTCATTCAGTACCCACTCCTGCATCAATTCGAGTGTTTTAGGGTGTAACAACTTTCCGTTGACAAGCGCCTTGAGGAACAAAACGGCATCCGTGGTTGACGCCACCAAACCGTCATCCCCCTTCATCGAGGCCACATTGGCCCGTTGTAATTTGCTGATGTTGACAGGGATTCCCTCCAATAAAACATCCCAATACGAATCAACAAGGTTGAACTCCTTCAGATAATTATCCCGGGAAAGGTAGTAGGAGGCATTCAAACCAATTTTTTTAAAAATCGCCTTCTCCATATAGGCTATATGGTCCCCTGTGACTTTATCGGCAATCAGGGAAAGCAGGGCGTAGTTGGTGTTCCGGTATTGATAGCGCTTCCCGGGCTCAAATTCCAGCGGTTTGCCCCCGATGTAGGATACCATTTCCAGGACACTAAGTACGGTACCGGGATCCTGAATAATCCGCGAGACCAATAGCGGGTCGGTATTGTATTCCGGCAGCCCCGAAGTGTGATTTAACAGCATTTTTACCGTTATCTTTTCCGAACCTGCGATGGAATGTAACCATTCAAAATCCAGATAATCCCTGATAGGGTCATCGAGATATATCCTGCCTTGCTCGTAAAGTTGTAAAATGACCACTGCCATATACGTTTTGCTAACGCTTTGCAGGTAGTGCAAATGTTCCGGAGTCAGGGGCTTTTCCTGTTCCAGGTTGGCATAGCCGGCAGCATAGGACCAGGTCCCGCTTTTTGGGGAATAGACAGTAAGTGCCAGGCCGGGAATTCCCATATCGGTGTATTTCTTTAATACTGCTTTAACAGCTTCTTGTTTTTCACTGGGGAAACCTGCGTTTTGAGTTCTTCCGCCATAAGAAAAGAACAGGCAGAGTATCAGGATCACGGTATTCTTCATGTCTTTAAAATTTTGGACAAATGTCGGAGGTCCGAAGGTTAAAATACAACCATTCTGCTCCTTGATATGATGGAATGTATCAATTTTTACGTTGAAATGTATCAACTACAATTCATCACGCCTGGGATGTAGCTCCGTACCATCGTTTAAAATCTGGTGCCGTGATGCGACTGATGGAAATGGCTATCGGAAGGTCATAGCCATCCTGGAGTCGGGCGCTCAATTTGCCGTTAACAGCACGTTGATACCCTCTGATATAGGCCCTGTGGAGGATGTATTTCCGGTTGAGGCGAAAAAAATCCTCCGCCGGGAGGCCCGGCATAATTTTATTTAGGGAAAGGTCCAGCACAAAATTCTTTCGTTCCCGGGTCCTGAGGTAAGTGATGCCTTCCTCCACATAAAAGGCAGCAATGTCTTCAAAAGGAATAGCTGCGACAGTTTTACCCAATTGTACCTTGAACCCGGTGGATCGCAGTTCTTTGTCTTTTTCCCGAAGAGAAATGGTCCTCTGCCATTGATCGTAAAAGGACATTCCAATATAAATACCGTTGATCACAAGGATCCAGATAAAGAAGATAAAGAGATTATAGGTATAAAACTGGATGGGTAACGGCCCCTCTCCAAACAGGGCATTTATTACTTCAGTCTGAATAATGATAAATCCCTGGGCGAGAAGATTTGTAACCAGGATCTGCAGCCCGATCCGTTTCAGGGGAGCCTTCAGATAGGGAAGCTTTTTATCGAACCAAAGAATCACGCTTCGGATAATCCACCAGGCAATAAAGCCGGATGCAGTATCTATGGCGTAAGTGGTATAGGTATACCAATCCCATCGGATATGGGCATAGGTAAGATGATAGTTTATGGTGTTGATCAGTGGGATGAGCACCAAAAACAGCAGCGTATCATTGAATTTATTCAGATACTTCCCCGGCATCCTGACAATTTGGTTTTAAAGATACCTTAAGTTTGAATTTGTTACAAAATGATGGGCGAAATGGTTACTTTTAGCTGCAATTATTACACGTGCAATGAAGCAGATTACTAATACCATATTGATGATAAGACCGGTAAATTTCAGGATGAATGAACAGACGGCGGTCAATAATTATTTTCAGGAAGATATCGATATTAAAAATTCTGCCATCAATGCCCGTGCTCAGCAGGAATTTGACGAATTTGTAGTCCGTCTCCGGGATAAAGGTGTTAATGTGATCGTTGTGGAGGACCGGAAAGAGCCAGACACCCCGGATTCTATTTTCCCGAACAACTGGGTCTCCTTTCATGGGGACGGAACAGTTGGGTTATATCCCATGTTTGCCGAAAACAGGCGTAATGAAAGGAGGGAGGATGTGCTTGAAATTCTTGAAAAACGGGGGTATAGCATTGAAAATGTGATGGATTACACCTCGGCTGAAGGCGAAGGTTTTTTTCTGGAGGGTACGGGGAGTATTCTCCTCGACCGGGTGAATAACATTGTCTATTGTTCTCTTTCAGAACGTGCGGATGAAGCATTGTTTATAGAGTTTTGTGAGGACTTTGACTGCATGCCCGTCCTTTTTACGGCGTATCAGTCCGTAGACGGGGAGCGAAAGCCCATATACCACACCAATGTGATGATGTGCCTGGCCGAACACCAGGCAATCATTTGTCTGGATGCCATCGATGACAGGAAGGAACGAAAAAATGTGGAACACCATTTAAGGGAAAGCGGCAAAGAGATCATCCCCATCACCGAAGTCCAGATGCATCACTTTGCGGGGAACATGCTGCAGGTATTGGGCAAGGATGAACAGCGCCTGATGGTCATGAGTTCTTCGGCTTACCACAGCCTTGACCCCGGACAAATTGAGCGCATTGAAAAATTCAGCGAGATCGTGCACAGTTCCCTGGATACCATTGAGACCTGCGGGGGAGGCAGTGCCCGCTGTATGATGGCGGAGGTATTTTTGCCATCGGCTTAGGAAATCCCCAATTCCCTGTTTATCCAGGCCTTATAGTCTATATATCCTATTACTTCCCGGGGGATGAGGGGATCCGCATTTTCGGGATACAATTGCCTTTTAAGGGAGCGGAAGGCTTCCTTGTATTCCAGCAAAGGGGTTCTCCCTATGCGGATAAAAAATTTTAGCAGGATTTCTTCGTAAGGCAGCAATCGTTTTACCTTATTCATATAGCGTCTGGTGCTATTGACATAGTAGCCCAATACCATCAAATTCCTTTGTTCCAGATGGACCATCAGGTTCAGGATAAGGACCTGTTTTTTAAGGTCTGCACGTACATCCTTAAATCTGGCGTTCAGGAATTTATTGATCCAGTGGAGCGATTTTTTGAGATCATTGCGCATAAAGTGAATGCTGGCCAGCTGAAATTGAAACGAAGCCACGTAGTCTTTGGGAATTTTGTACAAATTATCAGTGACGAAAATTTCTGTACTGTCAATAAATGTTCGCTGACCTTCAAAATCTTTTGTGTTCCGGTAAATTTCCAGCTCAATATTATAGGTCCGCATGATCTGTTTGAGGAGGGTCCTGTTTTCCGAAGTGACTTTCCATCCCCGGTATATTTTTTTTGCCTTTTGAATCAGGACAATGGCGTCCTCATATTTTCTGTTAAAGACAAAAAAACTCACCAGGTTGTTGATGCTGGAAACATACAGCCCCGGTTCTTCCTTTAATCGGTCGGGAGAGCCTTCCAGCAGGCTGAGAAGCGTTCTTAATTCCCTTTCGGCTTTTTCACTTTCATTATTTTGAAGGTGGTTTAAGTAGGTAGTATTGTAATAAAGTACCCGGGCTTCCAGGGATAAGGCATTTTCCGGGTTGTTTAAAAGCGATTTGTTGCGAATGGTGATGTTTTGATCCCGGAAAATTTTAGCAGTCACTTCAACGGCAAGTTGCCAATAGTCCAGATGATTGCGCAATTTTTTTAAGGTTACTTCCTGGCCTTCCAATACCTCTGTTAAACCGTGATAATTTCCCGGACGCCTGGTTTGTTCCAGTTTGCGTTTCCAATTATCTATTTCCAACTGCCCGGGTAAGAGTTCATATTTTTTAGCCAGTCGATCAGCTACCTGAAGTTGGGATTCACAATGTTCAAACAATTCTTTGTTGTACAGGATCTCAATATTCCGCAGCACATCCTTGAGTTCGGCATCCCTGGAAATACCCGCATGAAAATTTCGAAGACTCTTTAAAATCAGTTTCCCCAGGTAGTTCTTGGTCACGTGAAGTTGCCTGGTAAACCTTTTATTTTTGAATTGGTCCTTCAGGGCCTTTTCATCATAGACCGATTGCCTGGCAATGGCGTCAAAGAGTTGAAGGTAGTTGCTTCCGCTGGCTTCCCTGGTACAGAATAGCCTGAAATAGCGCTTTTCGCTCTTGGAAAGCGACTTAATTAAAACGAAGAGGGATTCTTTGATCAGCATTAGAAAACTACGTTATTTTTAAAAAATTCCTTATATAATGGAAATTTAACTTAAAAAGACCAAATAGAATACTACGTTTTTATAAATTTTTATAACATCTGTTGCACATTTGATTTTATTTTTAGGGGGACAATGAATCAATAATTCTAAAATTCAACGATTATGGCAAATGCAATTAACTGGTTTGAACTTCCCTCAAACAATTTTCAGCGGGCAGTAAAATTTTACGGTAAGGTTTTAAATACGGAGTTACAACCCGTGGACATGCCGGGTCCGAAAATGGCGTTTTTTCCAACGTCCGATAACGGTGTGGGTGGATGTGTAATTCATGGTGAGGGGTATACGCCAAGTATGGAAGGCTCCCTTGTATACCTCAATGGAGGGGATGATTTATCGGTTCCGTTATCAAGGGTTGAAGAAGCAGGAGGCGAGGTCCTGGTACCTAAAATGGCCATTGGCGAGCATGGGCATATCGCTATATTTAAGGATACGGAGGGAAATAGGGTAGCCTTTCATTCTTTAAACTAAATAGCGTCCTAAGGTGATGAATACTGAGGCACATTTTATGGCCCTGGTCAGCAAATTCTCATCATCTGACCCGGAAATTATACTGGGAAAGATGATGAGTTCACCGGCCCTGAAATACAGGGACAGGGTATTTGCATTCTACCATAAACACGAGATGGGTTTTAGACTCGGGCCCGGGTTTGACCCTAAAAAGTCGGGCATAAGAAATGCCAGGCCGCTGAGTCCGTTTAAGACAAAACCACCCCTCAGGGGGTGGTATATCATAGCGGCAAATGAGAGCAACACCTGGGAATTCCTGACCGGAAGAGCCCTCGACTTTACCATGAGTTTAGACAATTAAAGTGTTATATTGAATGCTGAAATAAAGCAGTATGGAGCAGATCAGCAAGGCCACCTTAAAATTTCTGAAAGAATTAAAGGCAAATAATAACAGGGACTGGTTTATAGCCAATAAACCGAGGTTCGAGACCGCTAAAAAAGAATTTGAGGCCTTTATTGAGAACCTGTTGCTGGAGATTTCGGGATTTGATCCCGGTATCGGGCACCATAATGCAAAGGACTGCATTTTCAGGATATACAGGGATGTGCGGTTTTCCAAAGACAAATCGCCCTATAAAACTCATTTCGGTGCCCATGTCACTTCGGCTGCAAAAAAATCGGAGATCCATTCCAGAGCAGGGTATTATATTCATATCGGTCCCGGAGAATCCATGCTTGCAGGGGGTGCTTATTTACCGCAGGGACCATGGCTAAAGGCTATTCGAAATGAAATTGCGCATAACGCGGATGCCTTCAGGAAAATTATCAACAGTAAAGGTTTTAAGGAGTACTTTGGGGAAATGGAAGGAGAACAGCTCAAAACTGCCCCCCGGGATTTTCCGAAGGACCATCCCGAAATTGGGTTGTTGAAATACAAAAGTTTCCTGGCAAGCCATAAGTGCAGGGATGCAGATGTTACTTCCCCGGGATTTCTCAAACATGCAGCAAAAACGTTTAAAGCATTATATCCGTTTGATCAGTTTTTGAATAACGCTATGAATTGATCCTACCCCTCCTGGTCTTCTAAAGGCAGTTTTATGTCTAAGTATTATAAACCCGTGGATGTCACAGCCCGGGGAAGGGATAATTCTTCGCGTGGGGTCTTAAAAACGACCATCCTGCGCATAAACGACCGCATAACAGGAACTTCATAAACCAGCCATGATCTCACAGGAGAAGTTGCACTTGTATATAAGTAAGCGCTTTTCCTACGATAACCTCATTAAAAATTTCAGTAATTTAGAGCTGTCCCCCTTCTAAAATGATTTCATGGTGTTTCACAGAGGAAGATGGTTCTGCTTATTAATCTTTCTGATGGTCCTTGAAAGTATTGCCCAAACCCCTCAAATTGATGGTATACGGCAAGAACTGGGGCGAGTGGAGGGAGAAGCTTATTACGTTAAATCGAACGATTTGGCCGGGCTGCTGCTGAACGTTGATGCTGCGGAAGCCCTGGAACTGGCCTCAAAGAGCATTCTATCAAACGAAATTAAAGCTTTTCCTGAACAGCTCGCAAGGGCATATTTTATTAAAGGCAGGGCACAAATTCTAAAAGGCGATTACGAAGCTTCACTCCTAACGCTCAATACAGCCCTTGATATTTCAGAGAAGGAGAAGCCAGGGGTTTTATCTGGCAGGGTCCATATTGCTATAGGAGAAGTCA
>DATGCB010000417.1:0-2266 GCA_035312365.1 Eudoraea sp.
CCTCGGGTCGGAACTTTGCCGACAGCTTCCTTCAGATTCCACCTCGCGGTGGACACCCTTGCCTTAAGCTAATGGTAGGTAACTACAGACCCCCATAACGGACTTGCACCGTCTAGTTATTTGCCATGCACGGCACACACATAAAAGCCCGGGGATCCAGATCCCCGGTCTTTTTCGGCGCTGGTCCTTAATTAATTGAACTTTATGGTTTTCATAATAGCTTCCAGTTCAAACATATAATCTCTTTTGTTTGTAGCCGGAGCAAAGGTAAAGCCTTCGATCACCATTTTTCTTTTGTTTTCCTCATCGTCAATTATATAGGAAAGGAAAGGACCGGCCATCGGATAATTCTGCACCTCCCATATCCCGCGAATCTCTGCCGCCTTTCTTCCGGCGATCTCCGCTGAAAAAACGTAGGGTGCAAAAGCCTTTTCAGTGACCATATAGGTAACTTTATTTGGAATATCGGGGCCGGGAATATATTTTTTACCTACGGAATCGCGCATCTTTACTATATCACGGACAAAAGTAGAATCATTTTTAAAGCTGTCCCAGGGCATTTCATAGGCAAGGATATTCATGCTCCCTTTCTGTATCTCCATGTCGATCCAAACAAAATTATCTCCCTGTTTCCCGAGCGTATAAAGCGATGGCAACCTAAGCGAAATCCCGAATTTTTCCTCCAGTATTTTCTCCTGACTCAGGGAGCGTAAAAACCGCCTTTGCACTTCCTCGAGTTCCATTTCCCGGATCTCTTCAATTATCTCATCTGCCATGGCGTCTATATTCTCTATGACTTCTTCCTTTGTGCTTCCTTTGATAACGGCTACTTTCTGAGGACTGGCATAAAGATCGGTCTTCACATGGGCAACATTTACAGAATCCAGGCTAACAAATAACACAGCTCTGCGGTGCCTGGTCTGGCCTGTAAAAACCCTTTGAGGCATATGTTCCAGGGAGAATCTCGCCTCGTCCCAGGTGAGTCCAGGGATGGGCGCTGCAAAGTGTTCCCGTACCTTATCCCCAATTTCACCCTCCCAAAGGTGCGTCTCCATTACAACGGCCAGGGTGTTTATAGCTCCCAGAGATTCGGGTTTGTACGTTTTCTGATTTTTATTCTTGCAGGAGGAAGTGACAATGAATAAGAGCAGTACCAGTGTTCCAAGTTTTTTCATAGGCGTCTCTATTACGATGAACAATCGCACAATTTAAGTTTTGTGCCGGGTTGTAGATTGTTACCGCTAATACCATTCCATTCTCGTAATTTTTCAATTGTAATTCCAGGATACTTTCTGGAAATCGTCCATAGGGAATCTCCTCTTTGAACAGTATGCACCTTAGATCCATTGGCTGTTCCGGCCACGGGCGATTTTTGAGATGCGCCGGCCCGGGTGGACGAGGTAACACTGTTAACCGGCCTTCTTGGAAAAATAGTCAGTCGCTGTCCTATTCTAAGGTTATTACTTCTAAGTCCGTTCCACTGTTTGATCTGACTCACTCCAACACCATAGCGCTCTGCGATTTTCCCGAGATAATCTCCTGATCTCACTTTATAACGAATTCTGTCTTCGGCTTTAACCAATTGTGGTAGAGGACTTTCTATACTCTTCAATTCTTTTTCAACATGGGCATAAATAGCATCTTCATTGGCCACAAATTTTCCCAAAGCCGCGTGAGGCAGCCGCAATACGTATTCCTTTCCTTCAATTTTAGGAATGATGTTCAGCTTGTACGACGGGTTTAATACCTTAAGCTCCTCCACTGTTACGCCTACCAATTCTGAAATTTGATCAAAAGTGATCGTGTTTTTAATATGTACCGTATCCGTCTCAAAATAAGGTCGTTCCGCGTTCTTCATACTAAGACCATGTTCCTCTGCATATTCAAACAAATACATGGTTGCCAGAAAAGCGGGCAGGTAACCGGCTGTTTCCCGCGGAAGATTCCTCCGGATATTCCAATAGTTTTTATATCCCCCAGACCTTCGTATTGCTTTGTTCACATTTCCGGGTCCGGAATTGTACGCTGCGAGGGCAAGATCCCAATCCCCAAATATTTCATAGAGCTTGGACAGGTATTTGCAGGCAGCTTCCGTAGACCTGATAGGATCGCTTCGCTCGTCTACATAACTGCTAACATCCAGCTTGTACATTCTCCCTGTGCCGTACATAAATTGCCAAAGGCCGGTTGCCCCTACCCTGGACTTTGCGCGTGGGTTCAGGGCGGACTCAACAATGGCCAGGTATTTAATCTCAAGCGGGAGGTT
>DATGCB010000418.1:0-7899 GCA_035312365.1 Eudoraea sp.
GTGTCCTTTGGATTTACAGGCCATAGGGTCACAATTTTGTAGATAGATACTACCGCTACCACGAGGTAGAGATATTCTGTGTAACGCAGCATCTTTATCACGATTCCTCTTCTTTAATTAACATTAATCCTGTAGTCTTGTGCGCTTCCAATATGCTAAATTCCTTGTTGAAATCCATGCCTTCCCCATCCATGATGGTCCCGTCTTCGGGATTCGTATATTTAAATATTTCCTGGGTAAAAATCCATTCATTCGAACGGTCATAATACAACTGCGGAGTTTCCAGTTTTTTACCGTCATGGGTTTCCAAAACAACATTCCCCTGTAAATTTATCACATTTGTTGCTGAATAAATAATTCCATAATCCGCACTGATGATACTTTTATTGTTTTCCTTATCAAAATATTCAACCCGGAGCCCTTCGGGGCACGTTCTGTACGGGAAGATAAGATTTTCATAATCCTCACTGACCGGCCCGGAGAGCACGGCAATTACCCGGGAAGAAGACTCCCCGTCGCTCGGCATTGCTTCCGGGGTCTCGGTATAGGTAAGCATAAAATTGCGGGCCACCCCCTGGGGATAGATCAAAACCCGGGCTTCCTGACCCACTCTCTTATAGGTATCCTTACACCCTAAAAAAAACATTGCCACAGAAAAAACCATGGCAATGCATTTGGATTTATTTCCAAAAAAATTTGTCATCCTTATAGATTAGGCACTTTTACGCTGCCCCCTACCCAACAACTGAAGGTGACCGTTTTACCAGCCATGCCAGAATTGAATATATCCGTTTTGGAAGGTGCCTTGGCACTGTAACTGGCGGCCGACTGGCTTGCTGTTCCGCTGAGTGACGGGTCAACTCTGCCTGCCCTGTAGGCCATATCAGCTGCCTTCCAGTAAATGGCTCTTTTCTCAAAAGGAGTACTTCCGCAATCGTTGGCACTGCCGGCATATAAATTGGCTATCAGCAGATATGCCTTTCCATTAGCGGGATTCAGGTCAATTGATTTTTGGGCATAACTTCTCGCCTGCGACTTGCTGCTTCGCCGAACGATCGTGGCGATCTTATACAGAATATTTGATTTCTTGTACGTATCCGTTTCCAGATCCACCGCTTTGTTAAAGTCAGCTATGGCGCCCTTGTTATCGCCGGATTTTTGTTTTAACACGCCCCCATACATGTAGGCATCCGCAGAGGGATCCAATGCCAGTTGTGCCTCGAACAATTGCTTAAACATGGGATCGTCAGTACATTCTTTACTAAACATACGCCCCACGGCTCGCTTCACCCAATTGACATCCGTTTTTTTCGCATCAAAACTCTTTTGATACAGGGGAATAAGGTTGTTGCAATCTGCCAGGGCTCCCAACTTGGAATCCACACTTCCGGCAATTTTACCGTAGGATTCCGAATTGGTCGTGGCCACTTTTAAACTCCGCTTCTCCTTGGAAGTCAGTGTTCCCAACGAATCTTTGGGAAGCAGTTGGGTGATAACGTCTGTCAATTTTTTATTTTCCTGTTCGATCTTTTCGGTAACATCGTCATAAACATCAAACACTTCCTGCAGGTCCTTGCTGCCGGCAGAATGCAAATCGACCAAACTAGAAAAGTATAGATATAGGGCTTTGGGGTTTTTAAAATTTTCTTTGTCTCCCTTAAAAGCTGCATCCAGCATCTGGTAAATCTCGGCATCCGACGCCATCTTATTGTCATATTTCAACAAGGCCTTATCGATGGCAACCGCAGCTTTTGAATAATTTTTGGGAAAGTACTGCAAGCTTTTATCATACATGGTCATGAGGTCCTTTATATACCCATCCCTTTCAGATCCTGAACTGTTCTCAATTTTATGATTCAGAATCCTTTCGCCCAGTGAGAAATTTGCCTTGTTGATATCCGGGCAGTTTTCATATACCATTTTCCAGGGTGTATATGCTGCATCATAATTTTTTACTTTTGCATGTTCCGCATAAATGGAAAGGTTGGTCATACATTCCGGATTTTGCGCCTGGGCATTACTTACCCCGACACATCCCAAAACCGAGATCATCATTAAGTAAAGTTCCTTTTTCATTTTGTTATCTGTTTAAAGGGGTTAATGTACTAAATTTTTATTAATCTATTTGCCTTTTTCTGAACCATCTATCGTTTAAAGACAGTCCCACATTCACTTTGAGGTAGCTTTCCTGTATCAAATCAGCTGTCGAGGTTCCTCTTCTTCCCAGTTCAAAACCAATATTCAAATTATCAAAACTCGCCCCGAGCGGTAAGCCAAGTCCAAAAGTTATGCCAAAGTTATTGATCTCTTTGTTATTCACTACCATCCCTGTATTTTCAAGACGTACCCCTGCCCTGTAGGTAACGCGCTTCAGATAGCTCGCAAAAGAGGAATAGTCCGGCACAAAGAACCCACCAAAGGCGATGCTGCTTGCATCCTGGTACTTCAGATTTTCAACGCTTATGAATTCATTGGTAAAGCTACTGAGCCCCTGAAAACTATACTCCCCTCCCAGAAACCATTTTTTGTCTTCTCCAAATCCCAGCCCCAGGGAGGTGGTTGTAGGGATTTTTAGCTCGGTATTCTTTAGTCCCCTTGCATCCAGATTTACATCCACCACTTCAATTTCAATCCCGGAAGTCGTGGAAAATGACCCTATGCGCTGGGAATTTTCAGAAACCAGATTGGTCTGAGTGTTTACGGTCACAGAGGTAAAGAGCGTATATTTATCTTTAATGGTCGGGGTAAACGTAAGCCCGTAATTAAAGTCATATCCGTTGACCTTGGATTCACGACTATCCAGGGTGCCGAATTGTACGTCTTCAACACTCTGTACACGACGGTTGTTCAGGGTACCAAAATTAAAATTTACAGTAGCCCCGAGATGCACGTTTTTTGCAAGTCGATACCCAAGCGACATATACACCTTGTTTAACCCGCCATCACCAGAATACACATTAGTTACGGAAGCCTGGTTGCTATTGACGCTTTCCGAGACCAGATTATATCCCACGGAAGAATAAGGTTTCAGGCCAATGCCTGTTGCCAGACGCGGACTCAGGGGAAACCCTATGGCTAGATAGTCTAGATTCGTAACACTGGAACCCTGTTCCTCCGTAAAACTTTTCAGCCTCAGTTCTTTATGTGAAATGGCGGCGGAATACGTCGTGAGCCGTAATTTACCATAGCCGGCCGGATTCCGCAAATTCAGATGTATACTGTCTGTATACAGGCTCAGGCCTCCCATCATTTGATTTTCTGCCGTTCCCGCTGCTCTGAGTTCCCCGATACCGAAATAGGAATAAGGTGAAACGGTACCATTTTGAGCATATGCACCAAATGCTAAAAAGCATATAAGGGCGGTTAGGATTTTTTTTACCATCTAGCGTCTGTTGTATTCCAGCAAGTAATTCAAGCCTTCCAGGAGGAAATTAGAATGCGCAAATATGGTATTTTTTAGCCGTTTAGACAAAAATTGAGCGTCGCCGCCTGTTAAAATAACTGTTAAATCTTCGAAACGGGAATCGTATTGATTAATGACGCCGTCAATCTCCAGGCAGATCCCGTTGAGAACCCCGCTGTGTATACTGGTTTCAGTAGAATTTCCAATTATATCCAGGATGTCCCTGGAGGCCAGCAAGGGCAATTGCGCGGTCTGTTCATGAAGCGCTCTGTACCGCATGCCAAGCCCAGGCGAAATAGCTCCGCCCAAATATTCTCCATAATCGTTGACCATGTCGTACGTTACACAGGTGCCGGCATCGATCACCAGGGTATTACCGCTGGGGTTCCAGTAGAAGGCAGCCGTTGCCAGGGCAATCCTGTCCACACCCAGCGTTTGGGGGGTCGCATAGGAGTTTTTAAACGGTGTTCTGGAGGTGTGGTCAAGCACGTGAACATCACAAAAAACGGAGAGGAAATCCCGGTCCTTTTTTTGCAGCGTGCTAACGGCCGAGACAATGGCCCGCTTTATATTCGGGTATCTGTCAAGCACTTCCTTTATTTTCTCCGGAAAGGCGGAGAGATCCGCTTTTTGCTTGTACACCATATGGGTCTTGTCAAAAACGGCCAGCTTCAGCTGGGTGTTCCCGGCATCGAGGATCAGGTTCATAGTACAAAGATCAAGAATTGCAAAAAAACAACGGCCTTTTTTCCCTTTTTTGTTTGTAGTTCCTAAATTTGAAATTATATTTGCCGTCCTTCGCAAAGAGCACCGCTCTTCTGCTTCGGACGGCGCAGGCCGTGCTAAAATACATCCCGGTACCTTAGCTCAGTTGGTAGAGCAACGGACTGAAAATCCGTGTGTCCCTGGTTCGATTCCTGGAGGTACCACATTAAGCACAAAACCCGTTCTTAATTAGAACGGGTTTTTATTCATGGACCCGTGAATAACCTGTTATTCTAAGGGGACGGGAGATAATGAGCATCTCCCTAGTTATGGGACAGGTTTTAGCCTAAATTAAGTTCCGTTTCATATTTATTTAAGCTGCTTTTTGTTGTTTTGCCAAATCGTGCTCTGCAAGAATTTGGTTATCAATTCCCTGGTGTCTTCGTTTGGTATTGTACCTGATAAAGTAATCATCCATTTGATGGTATAGCTCTATTCCAGACTCTGGAGGATTCAGGTAAATACTTTCGTATTTCACACTTCTCCATAGGCGTTCTATAAACACATTGTCGATTGCCCTTCCTTTTCCATCCATAGCGAGTTTTATATGGCTAGATAAAACATAGTGGGTGAATACCTCAGAGGTGAATTGGCTTGCCATGTAACGCTATGGCTTCTTCCAAAGTTTCCTTGCACCACTGTGCATCCATGGTATTGGATACCGACCAATTAACCACATACCTACTGTGCAGGTCATTGATGGCTGTTAAATACATAAATCCCTTTCTCATGGGGATATAGGTGATATCGGTAGCCCATACCTGGTTGGGTCTCTGAGCGCTCATATTTCGCAACTGGTACGGATATATTTTATGTGCGTTGTTGCACCTGGAGGTATGCTTGCCGGGCATAATGGCCCTAAGACCCATAATACAATAGTAGAGGCGGTCAATCCGCTTTTGGCTGACCTTGAATCCTTTGTCCATGTTCAGCCAGGTGTGCGTGCCCTTCACGCCTTTGAAAGGATGATCCGAGTAATCCGAATCCATCAGGCGCATCAGCTCCTAGTTCAACTCGCTTTAAACCTTGGGGTCATAGTAAATCTCCGATCGATGGATTTGCAGAAGCTCGCTCCGCTTTAATAGACTCAATTTAAAATGATCCCTGCTTATCATTGGGCGCCGTTCGTTGACGGTTATTAACGCAAGGTGTCCTTTAAAAAATCAAGTTCCACTTTTTGCTGGCCAAGAACTATAAGCAAACGTTCTTCTTTTTCCTCAACTTCGGTCTTCTTGTTCTTGGAACCAGTATCGAAAACCGATTCAACCTGCGACAAGAATTCCCGTTCCCATAAATTGATCTGCTGCAGGCTGATTTCGGATTTCCGGGCCAGTTCCTGGGTCGTTTGCCGCTCTTTGAGAGCTTCCAAGACAACCCTGGTCTTGAATTTCGGAGTGAATTTTCTTCGTGTCATAACAGTAAATTTAAGTTTCTTTTTTGAACTTAATTTACTGTCTTAATTTTGGGGGAATGCTCAGTCTTCACGTGAATTTGGACTGAACCTTAGTGAAAGTTAGGCACTCATTTTTAATTCTAGTATTCTTAATAAAAAAACGTATATTACTGGATATTAACACCCAACAAATAATATTTATTACTATTTCATTGCTCCAAAGATTTTTTTGACCCAGTCACTTATCGAATAGTTGGTTCCTACTTTTATGTGGACTTCTTGATTTATTTCATTTCTCTTATGAGAAATGAGTTATGGGTTGTTTTATGTGTTGATTTTTAAATTAAAAGGCAATGATCACAAATTTACTTAAAATTACACCCCTAATTTTTTTAAACGTATTCATCATATATTTAGTTGTATTATCACAAAATGAATTTGTTCCAATTCTGGAAACTTATATCCCTGGAGGTCCAAACAGAACTTTAATTAACGTTCAGACTAACCCGGAAACATCTATTGAGCGTAGTGAATACATTCTAACTTTAACTCAAAACGTAAATATCAATAATTGTCCCGAGGTCTCTCTTTCGCCATTTGACACGGTGTGCCCGGGCACGCCTGCATTTGACCTTACGGGGGGATCACCCGAAGGGGGAACTTATTCCGGTGATTTCGTTACTGATGGGATGTTTGACCCGGTCGCCTCTGGTCAGGGCTCATTTGTCATAACCTATACTTTCGAGGATGAATCTGGGTGCATGGGCAGTGCCTCACAAACATTGACTGTCGGGTCTGGAGCACCGGCACAGGTCGTTATAGACGACATTTTTAACGTTTTGGAGACCAATTTTGTTGAATTTACGTATGAAGATTCGGTTATACTTCCAGCTGGGGTAGATGCTAGCGGGACGATAACAACTCCTGAGAATCCTATTCACTTCAATGGAGCGAAAGAGTTCCAATATGATCAAGTGGGCAATGAAATCACTGTCAACCTTGCAGTGACGGATGTTTCAATTGATTTTCTGTTGGAGTTGACGGTAGAGGTATTAGGCTTATCTACAACAGAAAATATTACTGGAGTTGCCTCGATCGGGTCAATCAATGGATCGGCAAGCTATATTGTAGAAGCGAATGGCAATTTAACCCCCAATGCTAATGCCACGTTGGAAATAAACAATTTCGATCTTTCATTTCAAGGAGGTGGAATTTTATCAGATTATTTATCCACGTTTATAGATCTTTCTGGTCCTTTATACGAAAATTTAATCACTGGTGTATTAGAGTCTGCGATTTTAAACTGGTTGGAAGCTCCGACCTTTACCTTAGAAACCATTCAGAATGCAAGCGTGGCTTTTATGGTACCTAGCCCTGCTTGCCAGGGGCAGGAAATGGTATTCACGGATAATTCAGTTGCAAGTGCCATAGCCACATACAATTGGGATTTCGGTGATGGTCAGACAAGCGATGTTAATGGTGACGTCTCCTATACGTATGGTCAGCCGGGGGAATATACAGTAACATTGACTATAAATGATGGTGGGTGTGAACAAAGTCACAGTGAAAATGTAATTGTAAACCCATCTCCCGAGGTCTCTCTTTCGCCATTTGACACTGTGTGCCCGGGCACGCCTGCATTTGACCTTACGGGGGGATCACCCGAAGGGGGAACTTATTCCGGTGATTTCGTTAATGATGGGATGTTTGACCCGGTCGCCTCTGGTCAGGGCTCATTTGTCATAACCTATACTTTCGAGGATGAATCTGGGTGCATGGGCAGTGCCTCACAAACATTGACAATAGATAATAATTTACCAATATTGTCCAATTTTAGTGTTCCGGTTGAACCAGTACAATTAGGCACCACGGTTTCTATTTCTGTCAATTTTTTGGATACGAATTTATATGGGGTTTCCATTGATTGGGGAGATGGTAATTTAGAAGCTGGAATTATTGAAAATGATGCAATTTTTGGGAATCATATATATACAATGCCTGGAGTTTATGAACTAACCATTCATGCGACAGATGCTTGTGATGAAACCTCAACATTATCCTACCAATATGTAGTTGTCTTCGATCCTAGCTCAGGGTTTGTCACAGGTGGAGGTTGGTTTGAATCTCCAATGGGTGCTTATTATCAGGATGCAACATTGACCGGAAAAGCAAATTTCGGATTTGTATCCAAATATAAAAAAGGGCAGTCAGTCCCAGATGGAAATACGGAGTTCCAATTTCAAACAGCCAACCTAAACTTTAAAAGTACTTCCTATGACTGGTTGATTGTTGCAGGCACAAAAGCAATGTTAAAAGGTAATGGCAATATTAATGGCAT
>DATGCB010000419.1:0-3129 GCA_035312365.1 Eudoraea sp.
CTGTTTTTACCAGTTTTCATCAATCCGTCATAGTGCCTGTTCAATAAATAGGAATTCACCTGTTGAACCGTATCAATGGCCACCCCAACCATGATCAGCAGTGACGTACCACCATAAAACAATGCCCATCCCGGCTGAATATCCATTAACTTCACCACAACTGCCGGTAAGACGGCAAGCAGCGCCAGGAATACAGATCCTGGTAATGTTATCAATGACATGATCTTGTCCAGAAAATCTCCGGTTTCCTTCCCCGGTCGTATCCCTGGAATAAAACCACCACTCCTTTTCAGATCGTCTGCCATTTTATTGGTCGGTACCGTTATGGCCGTATAGAAATACGTAAATATGATGATCAATACGCCAAACAGGATGTTATAAGCCAGTCCAAAAATATCCTGGAACTGAACTTCCATCCACTGCCCCACCGCAGTATTATTAAATGTTCTTCCCAACAATCCCGGAGCAAACATAATGGCTTGCGCAAAGATGATAGGCATTACCCCGGAGGCATTCAGCTTTAACGGGATATACTGCCTGGAACCTGCAATATTTTTTTCATATCCGCCGGATGCCGATCGTCGGGCATACTGGACTGGTATTCTTCTTGTGGCCATTACCAGGAGAACGCTGGCCATAATCACTATAAACCACAAAATCACTTCAATCAAAATGAACATAAGTCCCCCTGTATTATTGGCTGTTCTGGAAATAAATTCCTGAACAAAAGACTGGGGCATGGTAGCAATAATACCGATCATGATCAACAATGAAATCCCATTGCCAATCCCTTTGTCTGTGATTTTTTCTCCCAACCACATGGCAAACACACATCCTGTAACCAGGATAATTACGGAAGGCACAATAAAGTTGAGTCCCTTCCCCAGGAGAAATGCACTATCCGGGACACCCAGAGCGCCCAAACTATACAAATAGGCAGGTGCCTGGACAATACAAATACCAATGGTTAACCACCTGGTGATCTGATTCTTCGTTTTCCGGCCACTTTCACCTTCCTTATCCAGTTTTTGCAAATACGGCACCGCAATACCCATTAACTGCACCACAATGGATGCAGAAATATAGGGCATGATCCCAAGGGCAAAAACCGAGGCATTGGCAAAGGCACCCCCGGTAAATGCATTCAGCAATCCTAAAATGCCCTGCTCTGTACTGGATGATAATTCTGCCAATTGTGTGGTATCAATCCCCGGAAGTACTATCTGTGCACCGAAACGGTACACCAATAACAAGCCAAGGGTCACTATAATCCTGCCCCTTAGCTCTTCAATCTTCCAGATATTTGATATGATCTCAAAAAACTTCTTCATAAGTCGTTTTCTTATAAACTTATTGCTTCGCCCCCGGCTGCCTCAATGGCTGCCTTGGCACTAGCCGTAAATTTATGCACAGTTACCTTCAGGGCGGACTTCAATTCTCCGCCACCCAATATTTTTACCAAATCGTTTTTATGGGCCAACCTGTTTTCTACCAGATCTTCGAAGGTAACGGTCTTTTTCACTACTCCTTTGTCTACAAGCTCCTGCAGTGAATTGAGGTTAATGCCCCTGTATTCTATGCGGTTTATATTGGTAAATCCAAATTTGGGAACCCTTCGTTGCAAAGGCATCTGCCCTCCTTCGAATCCGACCTTTTTGGAATAACCCGATCTTGATTTGGCGCCCTTATGTCCTCTGGTAGCCGTACCTCCCTTTCCCGAACCCTGTCCCCGACCGATGGCTTTACCCCCTTTGTGAACTGATCCCTTTGCCGGTTTTAAATTACTTAAATTCATCCCCCTGGTATTTATTTCGTTTCTTCCGTAGAAACCAAGTGTTTAACTTTATTGATCATTCCAAGAATATTAGGCGTGTCTTCATGTTCTACCACCTGACCAATCCCGCGCAGACCAAGAGCCTCCAGAGTCCGTTTCTGATTCTGTGCCCTTTTTATGCTACTTCTAACCTGTTTTACTTTGATCTTCGCCATTTTATCTATAGTATTTAGTAGTTTTTCTGTTGTCAAAAATGCAACTACTCAATACTAAGTACTAGGTACTTAATACTATAATTAATTTATCCTTTAAATACTTTCTCCATGGAAATACCCCGCTGTTGGGCCACGGTACTTCCATCCCTTAACTGTAAAAGCGCATCAAAGGTGGCCTTTACCACATTGTGAGGGTTGGAGGATCCCTGTGATTTTGAAAGTACATCCTGCACCCCAACTGATTCGAGCACCGCTCTTACCGCACCTCCTGCAATAACTCCCGTACCATGAGACGCCGGCTGAATGTAAACTCTGGCCCCGCCGTACTTTCCCTTCTGTTCATGAGGAAGGGTTCCTTTGGTCAGCGGGATCCTGATCAGGTTCTTCTTGGCATCTTCAATGGCCTTTGCGATCGCTGTAGCTACTTCCTTTGATTTTCCCAATCCATGGCCAACGACCCCGTTCTCATCACCTACCACCACGATAGCGGAAAAGCCGAAAGCCCTGCCACCCTTGGTTACCTTGGTTACACGTTGTACCCCAACCAAACGATCTTTTAATTCAAGCCCTCCGGGTTTAACAGTTTCTACATTTTTGTATTTCGCGTACATACTTTCTATTAAAATTTTAATCCTGCCTCTCTGGCACCTTCTGCCAACGATTTTACCCTGCCGTGATAGAGATTACCTCCACGATCAAAAGCAACCGTTTCTATTCCGGCCTTTTTGGCTTTTTCAGCTATGGCCTTACCTACCTGGTTCGCAATCTCGGATTTGGTGCCTTTGGCCTTGCCTAATTCCTTATCCTTTGAGGAGGCCGAAACAAGGGTTACTCCTTTGCTATCATCTATTACCTGGGCATAGATCTCCTTATTACTCCTAAAGACGGATAATCTTGGCCTTACTGCGGTACCAAAGGATACTTTCCTTATCCTCTTTCTAATACGTGATCTTCTCTCAGTCTTTGATAATCCCATAATTCAATTCTTAAGCCGATTTACCTGCTTTTCTTCTTAACTGTTCACCTACAAATTTGATCCCTTTGCCTTTATAGGGTTCCGGTTTGCGGAATGATCTGATTTTCGCCGCTATCTGCCCCACCAGTTGCTTATCGTGTGACGTCAATTTAATGGTCGGGTTT
>DATGCB010000420.1:0-2463 GCA_035312365.1 Eudoraea sp.
TTTAGTGCCGGTTTCTTTCCCCAAAGATACTACTTCCAAGGCGTACCATGGTGCTGCCTTCCTCAATGGCAACCTGATAATCCCCACTCATGCCCATGGACAGCACGTCAATTTCCGGTTTAATGGCTTTTATGCCATCAAAGAGTGCCTTGAGCCTTTTAAATTCTTTTTTGATCTGTTCTTTATCGGAGGTAAAGGTTGCCATCCCCATCAACCCCCTGATTTTCACATTGTTCAAACCTTCCATGGCCAGAATTTCATTTAATTCCGCTTCGTTTAACCCAAATTTGGTATCCTCTTCAGCAATATGGATTTGCAGCAGGCAGGGGATCACCCTATCATTTTTTTTGGCTTGTTTGTCGATTTCCTTCAGGAGTTTTGCACTGTCCACCCCATGGACCAGAGAGACAAATGGGACCATATACTTTACCTTATTGCGCTGCACATGGCCAATCATGTGCCAATGGATGTCCCCGGGAAGCGATTCCCATTTTTGGACCATCTCCTGTATTTTATTTTCACCAAAGTCTCGCTGTCCAGCATCGTAGGCCTCCTGGATCTCGGCTTCGGATTTTGTCTTTGAGACAGCCACCAGGGTTACTTCTTCCGGTAGGGTATCCTTGATTTTAACCAGTTTTTCTTTGATGGACATAAAAGGTGTAAAAAAAGTATTAAACATACACAGGCATGGTCATTAACTAAACTGATGTGCCACTATCTCTGCTTTTCGCGAGGTGGTATAGTCATAAAATCCTTCCCCGGATTTTACACCAAGTTTTCCTGCAGTTACCATGTTGACCAGTAAAGGGCAAGGGGCGTATTTAGGATTTTTGAATCCATCGTACATCACATTCAGAATAGACAGGCATACATCGAGCCCGATAAAATCTGCCAGTTGCAAAGGCCCCATAGGATGGGCCATCCCTAATTTCATAACCGTATCAATCTCTGATACGCCGGCCACCTTGTTATATAAGGTCTCAATCGCCTCGTTGATCATGGGCATAAGGATTCTGTTGGCCACAAAACCGGGATAATCATTAACCTCCGTGGGTGTTTTCCCCAGTTTTTTGGAAAGCTCCATCACCGTTTTGGTCACCCTATCGGAAGTGGAATACCCCCGTATTACTTCCACAAGCGGCATAATGGGTACGGGGTTCATAAAGTGCATGCCTATCACCCTGTCGGGCCTTTGGGTGACCGCCGCAATTTTTGTGATCGATATGGAAGATGTATTTGTAGCAAGGATCGTGTCTGCTTCGCACTGCCTGTCAAGGGTCTTAAAAATTTCCAGCTTTACCGATACCTGCTCTGAAGCTGCTTCCACTACCAGGTCAACACCAATGACACCTGGTAATAAATTGTCAAAAGCAGTAATGTTATTCAAGGCAGTGGTTACCTCATTGGCCTTTATGAGTTCTTTGGACACCATCCTCTCCAGATTCCTGGAGATGGTAGCCATTCCTTTATCCAGTGCTTCCTTTGAATTATCGATGAGATTTACGAGGTAGCCGTTTTGAGCAAATACGTGGGCAATGCCATTTCCCATGGTTCCCGCCCCAATGACTGCAATTTTTTTCATCCTATTGGTTTTTGAAAGATTCAATGACTTGTAATGCCACTTTCAGGGCTTTTGTGCCCTGTTCTAAACTCACCACAGGCGTGGTATCATTGTGTATGGAGTCTGCAAATGCTTCCAATTCATCCAGGATCGCATTGTTGCTCTTTATATGGGGATTTTCAAAATAGATCTGTTTTTTCACACCCTCTGCATTTTGCAGTATCATATCAAAATCACCTGGTTTCACAGGCGCCTCTTTCATTTTTACAACTTCGACTTTTTTCTCCAGAAAATCAACTGAAATATAGGCATCACGTTGAAAGAATCTGGATTTTCGCATACTCTTCAGGGAAATCCTGCTCGCAGTCAGATTAGCTACACACCCATTTTCAAAGGCTATTCTCGCATTGGCAATGTCCGGTGAATTACTGATGACAGCCACACCACTGGCATTAATTTGCTTTACCTCGGAATTAACAACGCTTAATATGGCATCAATATCGTGGATCATCAGATCCAAAACCACAGGGACGTCCGTCCCTCTCGGATTAAACTCTGCGAGGCGATGGGTTTCAATGAACATCGGATTCCTGATACTATCCATGACCGCGGTAAAGGCCGGATTAAACCGCTCCACATGGCCCACCTGGCCTTTGACACCATGTGTACTTTCAAGGCGTAACAATTCCTCGGCTTCTTCCAGGGTATTTGTGATGGGTTTTTCAATAAAGACATGTTTTCCTTTTTGCATCGCCTTTTTTGCACATTTAAAATGGGAAAGTGTAGGCGTAACGATATCGACCACATCAACGGCTTCCATCAGGGCCGATAAATTATTGAAGTAAGGATACCCAAATTCTGCGGCGACGTTTTTGCCGTTGATGGCATCGGCATCATAAAAA
>DATGCB010000421.1:0-2596 GCA_035312365.1 Eudoraea sp.
TCCATCCGTACTTTTTCGCCAAAAGAACCAATAATACGGGATAGATGACCAATACCGGAATAAACACATCCCAACCTAAGCTCGGTTCGGAAATATCCCGGTAAACCGAATGTGTTTGAAAGGCGGTCCAATCTGCCGTGACCAAAAGTGCCGTAGTAAGGTTGTTGGCGGCATGGAACCCCAACGCCAGTTCCAATCCATTGTCCATAAGCGTCAAAACACCCAGGAAAAGCCCCGTTCCCATATAAAAAACAAGGATGCCATATCCCAACTTTGCAACCTCCGGGTTAAAAATATGGAGGATCCCGAAAATAAAAGAGGTAACGATCAGCGGCACCCATCTGTTCCCGGCAGCGATACCGATCCCCTGCATAAGGTATCCGCGCATAAAGTACTCTTCAAAACTCGTCTGGAGTGGGATAAACAGGGTAGCGATCACTAACAGGATCAAAAAGGGTTGCGGCTCAAAATTTATGACATAGGCTTCCGGTGAAAAATAGATGTCAATCGCCAAAAAACCCACTGAGAACAGGCTCCATACTATAAAAGCAAATATAATCCTGCTCCAATTAATTTTGTTTCTCGCGGTGGTCAGAGCCTTCCAGGCTTGCCGGTGAAGGA
Organism: Eudoraea sp.; assembly: GCA_035312365.1. GTDB lineage: Bacteria > Bacteroidota > Bacteroidia > Flavobacteriales > Flavobacteriaceae > JAFMPW01. The sequence continues at coordinate 622 of DATGCB010000421.1, forward strand.
ATCTCACTGTAATATAAATACCTATGAGACCCAAAGCAAAGGTCAGCAGCATCAGGAAGAGAAAAAGGTTGGATCCCAACATATCGGACATAGCGCCAATACTTGTTGGCAGATCACCTGATTCCATCGACTTCGAGATCAGGGCTGCAACCAGGGGTAAAGCACCAATTACCTGCCACGCAAACAAGATAATGATGAGCCCTACCAAATACCGCCATGCTTCATGAAGACCCTTATATCCCTGTTCTATAAACATAATTCTCTTATTTGCCGGGTATCCCAGTTTGTTTTGGATTTGTAATATAGCCTCCCTTCTTCGACTTTCAAAGGGCATCCGATATTATTTGTGAAAAGGCCTCCCGTTCCCAGGCCCTGCGGCAAACGGTTCTCAAGGGTGTAAGTCCATTGTGCTATCGCATTGAGTCCTATATTGCTTTCCAACGCACTGGTAATCCACCACCCGATTCCAAACCCTGATGCCAGTTGGATCCACTCTTTACAACCGGCATACCCCCCAATAAGACTGGGTTTTAGAATAATATACTGTGGCCTAATCATTTGTAGCAATTCCTCCTTTTCTGTTACATCAAAAATGCCAATGAGCTCTTCATCCAGCGCAATGGGCAAAGCAGTTTCCTCGCATAGTTGCTTCATCTTAAGTACATTTCCCTGCCCGATAGGTTGCTCTATTGAATGCAAGTCATAAGCCGACAATATTTTAAGTTTCTCTTTGGCATCCTCGAGGGAAAAAGCTCCATTGGCATCGACCCTGATGGTAATGTCATCTTTAGAGTATTGCTTCCTAATGGAGTGAAGTAATGCTATTTCTTTCTCAAATTCGATCGCTCCAATTTTCATTTTCAGGCAGGTGAACCCTGCACTTAATTTCTGATCAATCTGTTGCTGCATATATTCTTCAGACCCCATCCAAATGAGTCCGTTTATTTCAATCGGGGCTTCCCTGTCAGTGAAATCAGAAGCAAACAATACAAAAGGATCTTCTGAGTCCAATGACTTAAAAGCCTGTTCCAGTCCGAATTGTATACTGGGAAAGGCCCTCAAACCAGCCAGTAACCGGGTTTCTCCCAAATTTATATTGGTACAGGTCCATTTTAGTTTCTCTTCGTATTCCGGAACATCGTCCACACTCAGACCCCTGAATAATGCACATTCACCTATGCCATAATCCGATCCGTTATCCAATAGGAGGAACCACGTTTCTTTTTGGGTGAGAACGCCCCGTGAAGTAGTTCCGGGGGATTTAAAATCAAGAATATATTTACAGTAGGTAGCTTTCATGCCATTTCAAATCAAATTTAATTATATTTTAAGTCTAAAAACCAGTGAATGGTACAAATTGCAAATAAGGTGGTGTGGATCACCGGAGCCTCTTCAGGCATTGGTGAAGCGCTTTCATACGAACTGAGCAATAGGGGTTGCAGGCTAATTATTTCCTCCCGGAATACCGAAAAACTGAAGCAGGTCATGGAGGGCTGCAGCATGCCCGGAAAGGTGGCCATGCTTCCCTTGGACTTAGCGGCCTTTAATGAAATGCCTTCAAAAGTAGAGCGGGCCACTAACATTTTCGGCCATATAGACATCCTTATAAATAATGCAGGGATAAGCCAACGTTCACTTATTCTTACCACCGAGTTTGAGGTCTTCCAGCGGTTGATGGACATCAATTACCTGGGCGCAGTTGCCTTAACCAAAGCTATTTTGCCACAATTCATTGCCGGCAGCGGAGGTCATATAGTGGCCGTTACCAGTTTAATGGGGAAATTCGGTTCCCCTTACCGTTCGGGGTACTGCGGGGCAAAACATGCCTTACACGGATTTTTCGACGTCCTAAGGATGGAACACGAGCACGACGCCGTGAAAGTCACCCTGATCTGTCCGGGTTTTGTACAAACCAATATCGCAAGAAATTCCCTGACAGCGGATGGCAGCCCGAAAAAAACGAATGATCCAGGCA
>DATGCB010000422.1:0-2552 GCA_035312365.1 Eudoraea sp.
AATACTCCGGCACCTGCTCCAGAGAGATTGTTTTCTTCACCATTTTGCTGACATCAATGCCGGCGGATTGCATCAAATTGAACATCGCCGGATATCCATGGGCCTGCATCCCGTGGCTGCCCACAAGCTCCAGTTCTTTAGCAATGATAAGGGACATAGGGATTTCAGGTTTTGCATGAGCTCCCGTCATCAACCCAACCTGAACATGTCTGCCCCTTTTTCGCAGACTCTCTAAGGAGTTTATACAGCTACCCGCATGTCCCAGGGCATTTATGGACAGATGTACCCCGCCCTTGCTCAATTCCTGTACGGCCTCTACTACCTTTGTGGTGTTGGCATTAATCGTAAAATCGGCCCCGAGTTCCCGGGCCAGTGAACACTTCTCCTCTGTTCTATCGATGGCAATGACAATAGCCCCTAAAGCCCTGGCAATTTGGATGGCCGATAAGCCAACCCCGCCACACCCGTGGATGGCTATAAACTGATCCGATCGCAAATTCCCCTGGTCCCTTACTGCCCTGTAAGCCGTTATAAACCGGCAACCCAAACTCGCCGCACTGACAAAGTCCATATCATCCGGGATCGCAACTATATTTTCATCCGCATATTTAATTTCCACAAATTGCGCAAAAGACCCCCATGCCGTAAATCCGGGTTGAAACTGATGATCACATACCTGTTGATTATCGGAGCGGCATTGTTCGCATTTCCCGCACCCGCCCACAAACGGGACGGTAACCCGTTGACCGGGTTTCCACTTTTTTACAGAGGTTCCCACCGCAACAATAATGCCCGCAAGTTCATGGCCAGGTACGTTCGGCAACACAATATCCGGATCGTGACCCATCCATCCGTGCCAGTCACTAAGGCATAGCCCGGTGGCTTCCACCTTAATCACCACGGCATTTGGCGAAGGGGTGGGATCGGGTACCTTTTGTATGGAAACAGGCTGTTGAAATTGCCCGTAGATTGCTGCTTTCATCCCAAAAAATAGAGGTTTTATTTTTTCTTTCAAAGAGGCAGGCCATTGAAAACGGAGCATACGACCGTGTTCTTTACTCGCTTAACCTGGAAATAGGGGTTAGTTCTACCTTTCGGAACTCTACCTCGGAACCTTCAGCCTGTACCGCAATTTGTCCACTGCTGGCGGTGGCATTATAACCATGGTTCACCAGATCTCCATTTACCCATACCTTTATTTCGTTCCTTAGGCATTCAACCTTCATTGTATTCCACTCGCCTACCGGCATTTCAGAACCGTCAGTGAGGTTTTTGATCCGGCGCAGTTTGCCTTCAGTGATGCCCCAGTCGGTCTTTGGCCCACGGCGTTCAAGCATATTTTCTGTAGTAATATCTTCGACAATACACCAGAAGTCGCCGGCATTTTCATGCATCATCTGCACCTCGATGGATTTGGGAAACATTTTATAAAGTGCCCTGGGGGTAGAGACAAACACCAGTACCCCACAATTACCGGGTTCGCCTGCAAAGCGGTATTCAATATCCAATCGAAAGTTTTCATAGACGGCATCTGTAATCAGATGCCCCTCAGGTGTGCCAAGGCTTACCAACATCCCGTCCCTGATAACAAAGGGGCTGATAGCATCTGGTACCGTATCGAGCGCCGGAACGTCTGCATGCCAGCCATTGAGATCCTTCCCGTTAAAGAGGGGGATAGAGGCCAGTGATGCACAGCTTATTGCAGTTAAAAGAACCAAAATAAGAGAGACCAGGGTTTTCATCGTGAACACATCAAAATTTACATAGGAATCTACAATGTATCATTTTTTGCTGAAATTTCCGCCCATCTGCAGTCTTAATCGCATCTGGAAGGTCTATTTCGTAAACCGGGAAAATGCTACCGCTTTTTTTCTTGTATTTATAAAATAAACCCCGGTTAGGAGCACCACTGCCGCTACAACGGACTGGGTGGTGATCTGTTCGTCCAAAAAATACCAGCCGAGGATGAGGGCAATAATGGGGTTTACATAAGTAGAAGTTGCCACTTTTTCCGGAGAAACAACCTTCAATAGATAATTGAAGGAAGTAAAGGCCACAATACTCCCAAAAACCACAAGGAGTGCCATTGAATATTGAACCGGGGCACTCCATGCCAGTGGTGAGCTCCAGTGCTCCCCAAATAACAAACTTGCCATCATCAACATGATACCCCCGGTGATCATTTGATATGCCGTGCTCACAAAATAGTTGGCGGGCAGGTTGGCCCTGCCCACAAACAGGCTGCCGTATCCCCAACTCACCATACAAGCAAAGATCATGATGATCCCAGTGACGGAATTTTCCTGGCTGATGATCTGTTTCTGACTTACCAGTAAATAGATCCCGGCAAATCCAAGAATCACGCCAATGACGGACATGGTCTGAATTTTTTTTCGCTGCAGTATGCGCATCAACAATAGTACAACCAGTGGCTGAGCTGAGATTTCGAGCGCTGCAAACCCGCTGTCAACGTACTTCAGGGCCCAGACGACGACCCCATTGCCAAAAGTCAGGAACAAAAACCCGGCTATAGCCGTATTAACTACCTGTCT
>DATGCB010000423.1:0-12346 GCA_035312365.1 Eudoraea sp.
CACAAAGCCCGGGATTGGGATCCTTTGTATGGGAAGAATTTCAGAATGGAGCCAATGATTCCAACTCTAAGATCATCGTGGCCATGTTTGTTATCGGCATCATTGGATTCCTGCTCGACAGGATCATGTTGACGGTGCAGAATATGGTGACTTTCAACAAAAATGAGGGTATCTAATTAATTAAACCGAAAAGTTATGGCATATCTGGAACTCAATAATGTATCGAAGGTTTACGGGCAGGGAAACACCTGCACCGAAGTACTTTCCAATATCAACCTCAAAATTGATGAGGGTGAATTTGTAGCCATAGTAGGTTTTACGGGAAGCGGTAAAAGCACCCTGGTAAACCTGATCAACGGATTGTTACAGCCCACTACCGGGGAAGTAGAATTCAAAGGTATCCCGGTTACCGGCACCAGCCATGAAAGGGGGGTCATCTTTCAGAACTATTCCCTCCTGCCCTGGCTTTCGGTTAGCCAGAATGTATATATGGCTGTAAAGGAGGCATTCCCTAAAGAGAAAAAATCGGTCCTGATGGAACGTGTAAAGAAGTACGTAACCATGGTCAACCTCGGCCCGGCCCAAAATAAAAGGCCCAGGGAACTATCGGGTGGGATGCGGCAGCGGGTTGCCGTTGCCAGGGCCCTGGCCATGAATCCGGAAATGATCATAATGGATGAACCGCTGGGGGCCCTCGATGCCCTGACACGGGGGAACTTGCAGGATGAGATACTCAAGATCTGGAGTCAGGATAAACGTACGGCCCTGCTTATCACCAATGATGTGGATGAAGGCATCTACATGGCAGACAGGATCATTCCAATGAAACCGGGACCGAACGCAACGCTGGGGCCTGAATTTAAGATCAATATTGATCGCCCGAGGGATAAGACCGCTTTAAACGATAACCCGGAATACAAGAAGACACGGAATAAAATCATTGAATACCTGATGGATATAGGAGAAGAACGCAAATCGGCCACAGGTGCGACCTACAAACTGCCGGACCTGACTCCCAAAAATTTCGTAGCCTGAATATAAAAAATTCCAAAGCATGAAAACCATAAGCTCTTATAGAAACACGGAAATAATGGAGAACGGCATCCGCTACCCTTCCAGGGTGATGCTTGATCTGTCCAAACTCAAAAAAATATATCCGACCCCCAAAGGTGACTATGTGGTTCTGGAGGACCTGGACCTGCAGATTATGAAGCAGGAATTTGTCACCATTATCGGGCATTCGGGTTGTGGGAAAACAACGATGCTATCCATGATAGCAGGCCTTAATCCAATCTCGGGGGGCAACATTGCCGTCCTTGGACAGCCTGTGAAAGGCCCTGGGCCGGATCGCGGGGTGATCTTTCAATCACCCAGTCTGATGCCCTGGATGTCGGCCCTGCAAAATGTGCTCCTCGGTGTTGATCGCGTATTTCCACATGCTTCAAAAAGTGAACGTCGGGACGTTGCCAAATACTACCTGCAAAAGGTAGGGCTTGAAGGGGCTTTCGATAGAAAAGCAGGCGAATTGTCACAAGGTATGCAGCAGCGGGTCGGGATTGCCAGGGCCTTTGCCATCAAGCCAAAAGTTTTATTGCTGGATGAACCTTTTGGGATGCTCGATTCCCTGACAAGGGGGGAATTGCAGGACATCCTGATCGAAATATGGAACCGTGAAAAAATTACGGCTGTAATGATTACCCACGATGTGGATGAAGCCATTTTCCTGGCGGACCGGGTGGTCATGATGACCAGTGGGCCCAGGGCAAAGATAGGGGATGAGCTCAATATTGAATTTGAGCGCCCCAGAAGCCGTAAAGCTGTGCTTGAACACCAAAATTACTATCACTACAGGAAACATCTTATTGATTTTTTAGAACACTAATATTCCCTATACATTAAATTTTGAAATTATGAAAAAAGAGATTTTACTTATAGCCTTTAGCTGCCTCTCCCTGCATTTCGGATGGGCACAATTTACCCTGGACGGGGAACTCCGCCCCCGTACCGAATACCGCAACGGGTTTGGAAGCATTATACCCGATTCTCTGGATGCAGGATTTGCCACTTCCACAAGGGTAAGGCTCAATGCCGGATATCAAACGGAAACCTATCAATTGTACCTGAGCCTGCAGGATGTATTGGTTTGGGGCGAGAACAGGCAATTGTTCCCTGCCGACCTAAACAATTCTTTTGCGATTTTTGAGGCCTGGGCCCGGCTTAAGCTGGGCAGTGGTTTTTCCACGAAGCTCGGCAGGCAGGTAATTTCCTATGACGATCAACGCATTTTCGGAGGTGTGGACTGGACCCAACAGGCACGTAACCACGATGCCGCACTTTTGTCGTACCAGGAAGGTACATTAATGATCGACCTGGGGCTTGCTTTTAACCAGGATTTTAGTAACCCGGCCGGTTTTCAGTCTGCCGGAACCACCTATAATACCACGGGATTCTTTTCCTATAAGGCGATGGAATACCTGTACCTGAAAAAGCAATGGGATACCTTTTCGGGAAGCCTCCTGGCGCTTAACTCAGGGTTTCAGAATTTTAACGCCAACGGAGGGGGTGATGGCACGAGCAACCTGCAGACATTTGGTGCTCACCTGACCTATAAAAAAGGAGGTTTCGGTGCGGCAGCCAATGCCTATATTCAAACAGGGGAGCGGCAGGGCGCCCTGGACGTCGGGGGTGCTTACCTGCTGGGACTTGATCTGAATTACCAGGCGACAGACAAGATCAACCTGGGCCTTGGTACTGAAATCATCAGTGGCAACAAACCGGGCACAGCCGGTAAAACCGAAGCATTTTTCCCGCTGTACGGCACCAATCATAAATTCAACGGTTTTATGGATTATTTCTATGTAGGTAACCATGCGAATTCGGTGGGCCTGTTTGATCTTCACGCCAGTGCCAATTTTGATCTGGGCAGAAAGTCGGGTCTCTTGTTAAAAGTATTGAATTTCAGCGGAGAACAGGAACTACCGAGCGGTGAGAAATCTTTAGGGACAGAAGTAGACCTGGTTTTTTCAAAGTCGTTCAATGGCTATGGATTGAAAATAGGGTATTCTCACCTCTTTGCATCCGATGGCATGTATGAACTTAAAGGGGTTTCAAAAGCCGATGCCGCCGGCAGCCAGAATTGGGCCTGGGCCATGCTGGTCATTAAACCTAAATTCCTGAATACCGCCGGGGAGGGCACGGACCATTAGTAAGGGGTAAAACATATAACAGGGCGGGCATGGGCACGGTTGTACGACCGTGCCCTACCTGCCTTCTCACGGGGATGGAACAATACCTTGCTCAATGGCCATTAATGGATGGGTAAGCACGAAAAGGTATTTTACCATATATTTGTACGTATAAATACGGCAATTTTGAATCAACCCATCACCATTATTTTAGCGGACGACCATTCCCTGGTTCGCGACGGTATCCGGGCATTGCTGGAAGAGGAATCGGCTTTTGAAGTGATCGGTGAAGCATCAAACGGCAGGGAAGCCATTGACCTGGTACAGCAAAAAAGGCCCGATCTGCTCATCATTGATATCAGGATGCCCGAGACAAACGGGATCGACGCGGTGGATGAAATTAATAAACAGGGCCATCCCGTAAAATCGATTATCCTTTCAATGCACGATTCGGAAGAATACATATTGAAATCGGTAAATGCCGGAGCGAGTGGTTTTCTTTTGAAGGATACCGGGAAAGCAGAATTCATTAAGGCCATCAATACGGTGGTACAGGGGGGCAAGTATTTCAGTGGGGACATCTCTGATGTACTGGTGAAAAACCTGTTGAAAAATTCCGGGACGAAAAGCGGTCTTCCGGAGATCAACACATCGGATAGCAATCCTTTTGACCTTACCGGCAAGGAAGTTCAGATCCTGGAACTGGTACTTTCGGGACTCACCAATAAGCAGATTTCCGAAAAGCTCAATAAAAGCAAACGTACCGTTGAAACCCACCGTTTTAACCTGATGCGGAAGATGGAGGTTAAAAATCTTATGGAGCTCTCCAAAAAGGCCAGGGAATACGATCTTGTACGATAGATCCGGGCCGCAATCCATTTTCAATTTGGTATTTATCATCCGATTTAATTATCATTCCGGCAAATAACGGCCCAACTTTTATGATAATTGCACTACGTATTTATACGTAATGCTTTAATTTTACTTTTTCTTTGGTGATTCCTTAAAGGAGGAAGTATGCAGAAAAAGAATACTCATAAAACCATTTGTTCCTATTGCGGTGTAGGCTGCGGGATCCTGGTTGAACGCGACCTGAAAGGCAATATCAGTGTTTCAGGGGACCCGGAACATCCTGTAAATCAAGGGATGCTTTGCTCCAAAGGGAAAAACCTGAATTACGTGGCCCAGGATACCACTGACCGGATTTTATACCCTGAAATGCGTTGGAGCCGGAATCATAACCTGCAGCGCGTAGACTGGAATACCGCACTGGCCAGGGCAGCAGCAGTGTTTAAGAGCATCATGGCAAAACACGGACCGGACAGCGTTGGTTTTTATGTCTCCGGGCAGTGCCTTACCGAAGAGTATTACCTGGCAAATAAATTAACCAAAGGGTTTCTGGGAACCAACAACATTGATACCAACTCCCGCCTTTGCATGAGTTCAGCGGTGGTGGGTTACAAGAAATTAGTAGGTGAAGATTCGGTCCCTATCTCCTACGACGACATCGAATTGGCCGATTGTTTCCTCATCGCAGGGGCGAACCCCGCATGGTGCCATCCCATTCTTTTCAGAAGGATAGAAAATCACAAGGAGAAAAATCCGGAGGTTAAAATTATTGTCGTTGACCCGCGTAAAACACAAACCTGCGCCTCGGCTGACCTGCATTTGCAGATCCTGCCTGGTACCGATGTCATACTTTTTAATGCGATCGCCCGGTGGTTGATCGAAAAACGGAAGATAGACAAGAACTTCATAAAGAAACATACCTCCAACTTTGAGGCATGTAGGGAAAGTGCTTTCCGGCTGTCGCTCCGGAGGGCGGCGGAATTGTGTGATATTCCGGTGGAGGATATTCAAAGGGCAGCCCGGTATATTGGAGATGCGGATGGATTTATAAGTATGTGGACCATGGGTCTTAACCAGAGTGTCATTGGAGTGTCCAAAAATGTTGCGTTGATGAACCTCTCCCTGCTTACCGGTCAGATAGGGAAGCCGGGCGCTGGTCCTTTTTCGCTGACAGGACAGCCTAATGCCATGGGCGGCCGGGAAGTTGGAGGCATGGCGAGTTTGCTTGCGGCCCACAGGGAACTGGGAAACCCACATCACCGCCGTGAAGTCTCGGACTTTTGGGGAGGTAAGGAAATACGATCCGAACCAGGCTACACGGCAACCGAAATGTTCGATGCCCTGGAATGTGGAAAAATGAAGGCGATCTGGATCGTATGTACCAATCCTGTGGTGAGCATGCCTAATGTCCATAAGATAGAAAAGGCCCTGAAATATGCGAATTTTGTCGTTGTACAGGATATCTCTCACCGATCAGAAACCACAAAATTTGCCGATTTATTATTACCCGCTGCCGGCTGGCTCGAAAAAGAAGGCACCATGACCAACTCAGAGCGCAGGATCAGTTACCTTCCCAAGGTTATGGACCCTCCGGGGGAGGCGCTGCCCGATGCGGAAATTCTATGGCGCTTTGCAACTAAGATGGGCTACCCGGCGTTTGATTATAACAATGCGGGCGAAGTTTTTGACGAACACTGCCTGCTTACCAGGGGAACCAACATTGATATTTCGGGATTATCCTATGAACGACTTAAAAATGAAGGCAGTTTTCAGTGGCCGGTACCCCATAATACCCATCCGGGAACTCCCCGCCTTTTTGAAGATCACATTTTCTTTACTGCTGATGAGAAGGCCCATTTCAATGCACCTCAGAAAATCTTTAATCAATCTGAACAAACTTCCAGGGAGTTCCCCCTAATATTGAATACGGGAAGGGTCAGGGATCAATGGCATACACGAACCAAAACAGGTAAAGTAAAGCGATTGCTTACCCATATACCGGAGCCATACCTGGAGATGAACAAAGTGGATGCCTACCTGCGAAAATTGAATGATGGAGACGTGGCTGTGGTTAAAAATAGCCGGGGTGAAGTCCGGGTAAAGGTAAAAGTGAATTTTGATATACGGGAACGGGTGGTTTTTTTGCCGATGCATTGGGGAAAGATCCTGAACAATGATTTTGGCAGGGCCAACAACATTACCAATGACCTGGTAGATCCTGTTTCAAAGGAACCGGATTTTAAATATTGTGCCGTGCAGGTAGAAAAATATGTAAAACCGAAACAAAAAATAGTGGTGGTTGGTGCCGGTGCCGCTGCCTACAGGTTTGTACAAAGCTATCGGGCTAAAAATGAAACGGATGAACTGCACGTGTTTTCCAAGGAAAAGGATCCTTTTTATAATCGCGTACTACTTCCGGAATATGTCACCGAAGAACTTTCCTGGGCTGCCCTGGAAAAATTGAAAAAGGGGGAATTGGAAAAATTGGATGTCACTATGCACCCGGGCCTGGGGATACATTCCATCAATAAGGAAAAGAAAGAGGTTACGGATGACAAGGGATTGCTGCATTCCTACGACATCCTTGTCCTTGCAACCGGGAGTAGGGCATTCATACCCAGCGATGTCCAGATGACCATGCCCGGGCGTTTTACCATGCGCGAGCGCGGTGATGCGGACCGGTTAAGGCGTTACCTGGACAATACCGGCTTAGCCCCAGGGGAACAGCATGTGGTGATCGTAGGGGGCGGGTTACTGGGACTGGAGCTCGCTGCAGCCTTAAAAAAGAAAGAGGTAAACATTAGTATTATTCAGCGGGCCCCCAGATTGATGGAAAGGCAACTGGATAGAATTGCGAGCAGGCTTCTGGCGGAAGATGTCTCTGAAAGGGGTATAAAGATCTATTTTGACAATGAGGTAAGTACAGTATTTGAACAAAAAGATGCCCGTAATTCTTTATCAGTGACCCTTAAAACAGGCAGATCTATACAATGCAATGCCATTGTCTTTGCGATCGGTACCCGCCCTAACATAGAATTGGCCAAACACTCGGATCTGAAAACCGGACGGGGAGTCCTTGTAAATGAATATTTGCAAACCAGTGTCCCCGATATCTTTGCCCTGGGTGAGATCGCCGAATTTAAAAGTTCGGTTTTTGGCATTACCTCGGCCGCAGAGCAGCAGGCAGATATCGCCGCCAATTATATCCTTGGGGATTACAGCAGTATCTACAACGGGTCGGTGCTTATGAACATTTTAAAATTCGAAAACCTGGACCTCTGCAGCCTGGGGATGGTAAATGCTCCTGCGGACGACCCAAGTTATGAGGAAATCATATTGATGGATGTGAGCAAGCGCTTTTATAAAAAGTGTATCGTAAAAGACGATACCTTAAAAGGCGCAATTCTGATGGGGGATAAAAATGAGTTTGCCGAGTTTAAGAGGTTAATTGAAGACGAAATTGAACTTTCAGAAAAGAGGAACGAACTCCTTCGGGGCAATTCCGACTCCGTACCCCTGAAGGGAACACTGGTGTGTTCCTGTAGCCAGGTAGGCGATGGCAATCTGGCAGAATGCATTTTAAATGGCTGCTCGGACTTTGCCGGGTTATGTTCGCAAACCGGGGCAGGCTTGGGCTGTGGGAGCTGCAAACCGGAGATACAGGAAATTCTCAACAGGGAACTCCAAAGTGTAACCTTATAATTTTGCCATGATGAACGATGATTTACACAGGATATTGATTAAAGGAGGGGTCACCTCCCCAGGCGAACTCAAGGATTGCATTACCATGCTGGAGGCAGGTGGCTTATCCGAAGTATTTTTTGGTTCGCGCCAGGATCTGTTGTTCCCGTTGCGACAGGCAAAAGAGGAGCACCTGGAAAAGATCTCAAAATTCAATATCGATATTGTTGCGGACAGGAGCTTTCAAAATATTATATGTTCCTATGTGACGGCCGATATTTTTGATATGACCCACTGGTTAAAGGGTTCCACGTATTTATACATCCTGGAAGGATTTGACTACCTGCCGAAACTAAAAATTAACATCACCGATCCAAAACAGCGCTTGGTGCCCATTTTTAGCGGTAACCTGAACTTTGTCGCCTCCGGCCAGGAAGATTATTGGTATCTCAATGTTAAATTACCCCACTGGAAAAAGTCGGTATTCTATCCCGTGCTGATCTATAGTTGGGACATAACGGCTATCTCAAAGGCAATTGAGGAAGTCTATAAGGACATACCGGATGTTGACGAGCTTTTCTTTGTCCTGAACAGAAGGTTGGATACAAACAACAAGATCATGGAAAGGGAATTGGAAGTTCCTTATATCACGTTTCCATACTATGAGGGGATGAACAGAATGGGACTCGACCAATACTGGCTGGGTCTGTATTGGAGAAACAACAGGTACGACCTCGATTTTTTAAAAGCATTGTGCGGATTTTGCCTGGACAATAGTATCGGTAAAATTTGTATTACTCCCTGGAAATCCTTTATCATCAAGGGGATCAAACAGGAAAGCAGACACGAGCTGGAACGGTTATTGGGACAATTTGGCATTAATGTTCGCCATTCTCAGCTGGAAATGAACTGGCATCTGCCAGTGGATGACCAGGAAGCGCTGGAACTAAAAAAATTTCTGGTTCTTAGTTTTGATCAAAATGACATCAGCACCTATGGTTTAACCTTTGGTATCAGTAATGATCCCGGCAAGAGATCGCATTTTACATCGGTGATACTGGAAAAAAATACCCCACCGACCATCGTTCAGGATTTTGAGGTGCGCCCTACCTATAACGTCCTGCATATTAAAAATGTTGATCCCAACACCCGCATCTATCAGGTTTATGCCCAGGATGTTGACAAGATAGAACTTCCCGGATTGCTAATGGAACTCAGCAAAAATTACTTTAAGCAAATGGGCGCTGAAACGATCCCTAAACGTCGTCGGGAAAAGGAAGAAAAAAAGGCAAAGAGGGCGGTTTACCAATGCAGTGATTGTCTTACTGTTTACGATGAGATCCAGGGGGACGCCAAAGCGGGAATAACTCCTGCCACCATGTTTCCCAACCTGCCCGAGTCCTACCAATGCCCCGTTTGTGAGGCCCCCAAATCAATGTTTGAAAAAACAGAACTTTTGATGCTTTAAACACCACCGGAGTTTATTTCAGACGGCTGTTGTTCCGCTTACTTCCAGGATTTTCGGGCTTATCGCGGAATAATTGGCCATACCCTCCATTTTCCTCAGAATGACACCTGGAAGTTCCTTTGCCGGGTAATTCATATGTAAACCCGGTGGGTCTTAAAGATCCGGTTTCTAAGTGGAACCCTTTATGCAGGGCTCCCTTCATCGATTTCTGACCAAAAATCATATAAATGCCGGATTTTTGTGGATAATGACCACAAATTCAGCTGTTTTATTAACTTTACGTTAAAAACTATGAAATTGAAATTAAACATGCTTCTCAAAGTAAGCACGTTTACAGTGCTTATGCTTTTCAGTGTATTATTGTTTGGCCAGGGTAGTTCGTGGACGGCACCACCTGAGAGTGGACAATTGGAGAATCCGCTCTCCGATGATCCCACGGCCTGGGAAAAGGGGAAAAAGATTTATGACAAACTCTGCTGGACCTGCCATGGCAAACTGGGAAATGGCGATGGTCCCATGAGCAAAAGTCTGGATCCTAAGCCAGCAGTCCATACCAGTGAGGCCGTACAAAAACAGGCTGATGGGGCTATTTTCTGGAAAATATCGAACGGGAAAGGCTTAATGGCCCCGTATGAAAACCTGCTTTCGAAAACAGAAAGATGGCATTTGGTGGCCTATATCCGCAAATTAGGGGAACAGTAATGTAAATTGTCAGTTATGCAAACTTCAAAAATTCTTAGATGCTGCGCCTGTTTTTTGGTTATTTTTTTGACCATAAACAGGGTCACAGCCCAGGAAAATTCAATGGAGGCAGATAATTACGTCACCAATGTGTTTAATTATGGCCTTTTAATCAATACGCAGACCACGGAAACCGTTAATAAGGGATCTTTTGAATTCAGGATTCAACACCGTTTCGGTGAGATGGACGTTACGGATTTTAAGAATACGGTTTTGGAGGAATTTCTTGGTTTTGACGGCTCGGCCAATATCAGGTTCGGGCTGGTCTATGCTGTATCCGACAGATTTCAATTGGGGTTTGGCCGGACCAAAATAGATAAGGTGATCGATGTTGAGGGGAAGTACAGATTATTCCGGCAGAAAGAACCCGGATCCGGAAGCCCCATTTCGGCTACGTTATATTTTAATACCGGTTTTTCTACGGTAGATTTTCCGGAAGTTGCCCCTAATGAGTTTTTTGCGGATTTTGAGACACCTTTTGTGCACCGGTTTGCGCATAGGTTTTCATACAATACGCAACTACTGCTTTCGAGGAAATTCGGGAGCAAGTTCTCCCTTGAATTAAATCCAACCCTTATATATAAGAACATCGCCCCTGCCGGGAGCAACAATTTGGTTTTCGCAACTACGCTTGGGGGAAGGCTAAAAACCGGGTTTACCTCGTCCATAATTTTTGAATATACTACCAAATTCAACAACAAAATGGATGGCTATAAAAGTCCGCTATCCATCGGATATGAAATAGGGACTGCCGGGCACGCATTTCAGTTTTTTATAGCTACTACCAATCGGATTATAGAACAGGGGATTCATTTCTCACAGCCGTTAGACTATACAGAAGGACAACTATTGATAGGATTTAACATTAAACGAACGTTTTTCCATGGAAACAATTAGGAGAATATCGGGAAGGGCCCTTGCAGGAATCTTTTTTCTGTTGGCTGCATGTGTTTCGGAAGAGGGGCCGGTTTTTACTGAAATTGAAATAACGGATGTAAGCTTTGCGGCGGACATTCAACCCATATTTAATGAAAGATGCATTGCCTGCCACAATGAAACCCATCCAACAGGTCTGGACCTTCAGGAAGGTGTCAGTTATAGCAGGCTGGTCAATATAACCTCGGCCAATTATCCCCCGAATGTACGTATTGAACCCCTGAGCAGGGAAAATTCCGTATTATGGCATAAGATCATCGATGATGGGGTTTTTGGAGGGCAGATGCCCCAGATAGGCTCTCCCTTAACCAACTTTCAGATTGAACAAATCGAAGCGTGGATTGAAGAAGGGGCGTTGGATAATTAAAACAGGACCCTGGTAATTTTTCGGGCCTCTGAATCTTCCTAATCCTCTGGTCAGGATAGGATTATGGCTGTTTTTGTAGTACTTTCATCCCGTTTTTTAAAAAGCGGCAGATGAGATTGGTACAAATTTTACACAAAGAAAAGGGCCGTAAGGTAGCCCTTGTGGAAGAACCGGTCCTGAGAATTGTTTCGGGATTCGGATCCATCTATGAGCTGGCAAGGCAAGCTATTGAAAATGATGGTGACCTGAGTGCCCTTGTCATCCAGAACCTGTCCAGAAACGACCTGGAATATGATCCCATTTACCAGGGGGTTTCGGACTGGAAATTGCTGCCTTCCTTTGATCATCCAACAGAACCGCTTGCACTGATGCTTTCCGGAACCGGGTTAACCCACAAAGCCAGTGCCGAGAACCGGCAGAAAATGCACAAGGCACAGCTTGATAGTGATCTGACGGACAGTATGAAAATGTATTTGATGGGCGTGGAAGGAGGCCGTCCCTCTAAAGGACGGATAGGGGTACAGCCAGAGTGGTTCTATAAAGGCAATGGCACCATTTTAAGGGCTCATGGCGAGGATCTGGAAATTCCCAGTTATGGCAATGACGGGGGGGAAGAACCCGAGGTGGCAGGCGTTTACATCAATGATAGGAAGGGTAATCCCTGGCGCTTGGGTTTTACCACGGCCAATGAATTCTCGGATCATATCATGGAACGCAAAAACTATTTATACCTGGCACCGTCCAAAATCAGGCATTGCTCCATTGGCCCCGAGTTAGTAATTGCCACGGCATTTGAGGATATTTCCGGGAAGGTCAGTATTCATAGAAATAATGAACTGCTGTGGGAGAGAGCCATCAAAACGGGTGAAAGCAATATGGCCCATAACATTCTCAATCTGGAATACCACCATTTTAAATATGAAAATCACGCGGTGCCGGGACAGTGTCACATTCACTTTTTTGGGGCAGATGCCTTTAGTTTTGGGGAAGAATTACTCTTAAAAGAAGGAGATATTATGAAGGTGGCCTGGCAGGGAATGGGCAGGCCGCTCAGGAACCGGTTAGTCAAAAGTGGACAGAGCGAAACCCTGCGGATAGCCGGGCATCTGTTTTAGGGGG
>DATGCB010000424.1:0-23173 GCA_035312365.1 Eudoraea sp.
CGGGTCGGAACTTTGCCGACAGCTTCCTTCAGATTCCACCTCGCGGTGGACACCCTTGCCTTAAGCTAATGGTAGGTAACTACAGACCCCCATAACGGACTTGCACCGTCTAGTTATTTGCCATGCACGGCACACACAAAAAAGCCGCTTTCTTTCGAAAGCGGCCGGAATTATATGGAGGTTAGTTTGTTACTTTTGAGATAACCATTCATTGACCGTTTCCGGTGGCATAATGGCCTCCTGAAAGGTATAGGCCCCGCTTTTGGGAGATTTAACCATTTTAATCGCCTTCGTTAGTCTCTTAGAACTGGATTGTAGTGTTGCTACGGTCTTCTTTGCCATGATTTCTTATTTAATTTCCTTATGAACCGTCATTTTTTTTAGGATGGGATTAAATTTCTTAACCTCCAACCTGTCGGGAGTGTTCTTTTTATTTTTGGTGGTAATATAGCGGGAGGTGCCGGGCATCCCCGAATCCTTATGCTCTGTACATTCCAAAATAACCTGAACCCTGTTACCTTTTTTTGCCATGGTGTGTTGTACTGTTTTGGATTATTTGATCAACCCTTTTTCCCTTGCCTCCTTGAGAACGGCTGAAATTCCCTTTTTGTTGATGGTTTTAAGGGCTCTTGTGGAAACTTTTAAGGTAACCCAACGATCTTCTTCCGGAATATAAAACCGTTTTTTGGAAAGATTTACATCAAACCTTCTCCTGGTCTTGTTGATGGAAAAGGAGACGTTATTTCCGAACATCGCTTTCTTTCCCGTAAGTTCACAGACTTTTGACATTGCGTTACGTTTTACTTGATTTTAAACAGGCTGCAAATTTATGTCATTTTACGGGAAGCACAAAATTCTTTTCTAGAATTTTAATATTTCTTTATGGAGCATTTCAAGTGCTTTATGAACAGATTTCTGTACGATTCTGGTACGGTGATTCCCCATGGTAAATTTCCTGGCAAAAACTTCTTCCGGAGTCGCAACCGCAATAAATACTGTTCCAATATCCGCCTCAGAATCCCCCTTGGTTGGCCCTGCATTGCCTGTCGTTGCCAGCCCGAAATGGGAATCCATCAAATGGCGTACATTTTCAGCCATGACCATCGCCACCTGTTCACTAACAACAGAATGCTCAAGGATCATATCTTTTGGAACTTTCAGAACCCTGGTTTTGGCATCGGTCGCGTAGCTCACGACACTGCCCTTAAAATAGGCTGATGCCCCTGGGATAGCCGTGAGCATTGCGGCTATCTTTCCCCCGGTAAAACTCTCCGCTGTCGCCAGGGTCATTTTTTTCTCCGTAAGTAAACCAGCCACGACGGTTTCGATATTTCCGTCTTCCCCTTCCCCGTAGATAATATCTTCGAGGAGCTTATTAAGCTTCCCGGCTTCAGAGGTTACTGCCTGCTCAAGCTTCTCCTTATCCATACCCTTTGCGGTAAGGCGTAACCTTACTTTCCCCAGATTTGGCAAATAGGCCAGTTTTACAAAAGAAGGCAACCTTTCTTCCCATGATTCAATCCGCAGAGCTATGGCACTTTCCCCCAAACCATAGGTAAGGATTGTTTTATGGACAATATAAGGGCGTTTAAAGGTCGTAACCAACTTTGGGATAATCACATCCTGCATGAGATGCTGCATTTCAAATGGCACTCCCGGCATGGAGATAAAAACGGTGTCCCCGTCTTTTATCCACATTCCGGGAGCAGTCCCATAGGCATTGTGCATTACTTCTGCCTTCGTGGGTACCAGAGCCTGCCGCCTGTTAAGGTCTGAGATGGGTGTGGAAATATAATTCCTGAACAATGCCTCAATATGTCGCAGCACTTCAGGATCTTCAACAAGGGTATCGTTGAGGTATTCGCATAAGGTATGTTTGGTAATATCGTCTTTTGTGGGGCCAAGCCCTCCGGTCAGCAAAACAATGGAAGCGCGGGAGGCTGCATCATTTAAGGCTTTCAGGATATGATTTCTTTCATCCTGAACTGATGTTACCTGGTAAACCGAAATACCAATTTTGTTTAATTCCTGGGCGATAAATGCAGAGTTGGTATCAACGATCTGCCCGATAAGGATTTCATCGCCAATGGTGATGATCTCTGCAAACATTAGACGTCGAAGTCTTTCTTAAGCTCTGAAATGACCTGATGGATGTCTTTCTTAAGCAGGGGAAACTTTTCCTCTATTTCTGAACTATTGGATGAACTTTTGCCTAATGTCTCTATCTCAAGTGCCGTTGCGCGGGTTTGCTCCATCCCCAGGAGGTCCACATTAGGTTTTATCTTATGGGCCAGCTGGTATACCGAATCATAGTCCATATTGGCGATGGCGGCCTCAAGATCTTCAAGGTCCTGAGGGACCTCCTCCAAAAACACGCTAATGACAGAATTGATAAAATCCTGATCGCCCTCCGCCATTTCATTTATTTTATCGAGATTGTATATCATTTATTTAATTTTAACTGAAAAAACTTCTTCATCTTCAAGCATACCCGAAAGGTAGTCATTTGCGATTATTCTTCCAACACCTGCAGGAGTACCAGTAAAAATAACATCTCCTTTTTTCAACATAAAATAGGTGGATACGTACGAAATAAGTTCATCCACTTTCCAAAGCATAAGTGCTGTATTCCCTTCCTGCACAACTTTCCCATTCTTAAGAAGCGAAAAATTGAGGTCATTTACATCTTTAAAGTCCGCTTTTGAAAACCACTTACCAATAACGGCAGATCCGTCGAAACCCTTGGCTTTTTCCCAGGGCAGTCCTTTTTCTTTTAATTGCCGCTGCAAATCCCTAGCCGTAAAATCGATCCCAAGACCTACTTCATCGTAATATTTATACGCAAATTTTGGATCGATATGCTTCCCGACCTTCTTAATCCTTACCAGGACTTCTACTTCATAATGGATGTCGTTTGAAAATTCAGGTATATAGAAATCCTGTTCCTTTGGCAGCACGGCTGAATCTGGTTTAATAAATACCACAGGGTGTTCCGGCCGTTCATTGTCTAATTCCTCAATGTGATCCACATAATTACGACCAATACAGATTATTTTCATTAAGCGTTTTGATTATTTCCGGAAGGTTGCCGGCCCCCAAGACTTTAGTATCCTCAGGCATTAGAGTCTACAGCATTCTAACTGAGCTTGTTATTCAGTTTTTTTAATCTAATTTGAGTCAGTACTTTTTTAGTATAGCGCGGGAAATCGGCGTTCAGCAGCCAGCCAAAATAACCCGGTTCGCTATCCAGTATCTCGGCAACCTTTTTCCCTTTGTGTTTTCCGAAGGAGAACACCTCTTCGTTGTCTTCATCCAATATGATAAAACCTGCCAGATCTGCCATGTGATTGCGCCTGGAAAATTCGGCAAGTTCTTTTACATCGTTCCCCA
Source organism: Eudoraea sp. (assembly GCA_035312365.1). GTDB lineage: Bacteria > Bacteroidota > Bacteroidia > Flavobacteriales > Flavobacteriaceae > JAFMPW01. The sequence continues at coordinate 3,391 of DATGCB010000424.1, forward strand.
GATCGGGATACCGCTTTATCTGTGACAGCAATACCTCATAGGTAGCAATGGTATCGGCTTCCGCACTGTGCGCATTGCTGAGTTCCTTGTCGCAATAGAATTTATACGCAGCCTCAAGGGTCCGTTTTTCCATCTTGTGAAAAATGGTCTGTACATCAACCGACATCGTATTTTTCATATCAAAATCAACATCGGCCCGAAGCATTTCCTCTGCCAATAAAGGTATATCGAAGCGGTCCGAGTTAAATCCCCCAAGATCACTGTCCTTTATCATTCCGTAAATTTCCCCGGATAATTCCTTAAAGGTAGGTTCGTTCGCTACTTTTTCATTGGATATCCCATGGATGGCCTCCGCCACGGCGGGGATCTCCATTTCAGGATTGACCAGCCATGTCCTGCTCTCCCTATTCCCGTTTGGAAATACCTTTAAAATGGATATTTCAACGATTCTGTCCTTGGCCACATTTGTACCTGTAGTCTCAAGATCAAAAAAACAAATAGGTTTGGCAAGCGCTAATTCCATCGACGTGCTATTTCTGCAAAGATAGTTTTTACCCAAAGACCAGAAAACTCAGTGCTGTAATATTATTTCATATTTTTTGTAAACAGCGCACGGACCATATGGTTCCCCATGGCGGGTATCCCTGCAAGGCGGTTCCCGTACCCAAAAGGCCGGGCCAATGATATCTTTAATAAAATCAAGGATGTGCTCCCGTATGAACACATCTACGGGCAGACCAGGAAATCACAAAAAGCAGGGCCGTCTAAATTTATAGATGTCCGCACAAAGTTCTGAACCCCGGGACAGGCGCATGCAAGACTAAATTTCACGATCAGAATCCCATGCTTCCAGGTAATCCGCCACCGCTTTTACAAACATACTGCCCAGGGCCCCGTTAACGACCCTGTGGTCATAACTGTGAGACAGGAACATTTTGCTGCGGATACCGATAAAATCCCCTTCACTGGTCTCGATCACCGCAGGCATTTTCCGGATAGCACCGAGGGCCATTATCCCGACCTGGGGTTGGTTGATAATCGGGGTGCCAAAAACGCTTCCAAAAGTGCCCACGTTGGTTACCGTATAGGTACCGTCCTGTACTTCATCCGGTTTAAGTGCATTATTTTTTGCCCTTAATGCCAGATCATTGACCACCTTGGCCATCCCTACAAGATTTAACTGATCCGCATTTTTTATCACCGGTACGATGAGGTTGCCGTCGGGCAAAGCAGCGGCCATTCCAATATTGATATTCCTTTTCTTTATGACGGTTTCCCCGCTGACGGAAATGTTCATCATTGGAAAATTTTTAAGGGCCTTGGCCACTGCCTCCATAAAAATCGGGGTAAATGTCAACTTTTCACCTTCGCGTTTTTCAAAGGCATCTTTCACTTTACTACGCCAGTTCACCACTCTGGTCACATCCACTTCTATAAAACTCTGTACATGGGCTGAAGTGGATAAACTGGCTGCCATATGCTGGGCAATAAGCTTACCCATGCGCGTCATTGGTATTATTTCGTCTGCACCGCTCGCCTGAACCCTTGTGACCTGATGAGGCTCGGCAGCTGCCCTGGAAGGTTCCCTGGGGGAGGATTTTTCAACGACGGGTTCTGGTATCGTTCTGCCTTCAGAAGGTTGCGCAGGTATGGAAGCTCTTCCCTCAACATAGGAAAGAATATCCGTCTTAGTTACCCTGCCTTCTTTTCCCGTCCCTGGGATGGTATCGAGTTCAGCCATGGAAATCCCTTCCTGCCGGGCGATATTTTTGACCAAAGGAGAATAAAACCGGTCCGATTCCCCGATCCCGGATTCAGATGACTCTGGTGTTGACGACACGGCCTCCCTGGCCTTTTCTACCGTTTTTTCCACTTCCGAAACGAGTGGTGCCTCATCATCTTTCGTTCCCGTGATCACGTCTGCCGGGGAATCCGCCTGGGAATCAGTGGTTCCATTCATTTCAATAACGGCCACAGTTTGTCCTACTTTAATAACATCATCAACGTTGAAAAGCCTTTGCACCAAAGTCCCTTCAACTTCACTAGGCACTTCCGAGTCAACCTTGTCCGTGGCGATCTCAAATACGGCTTCGTCCATTTCAATCGAGTCTCCTACCTCCTTTAACCAGGAGGTAAGAGTTGCCTCTGCAACGCTTTCGCCCATCTGGGGCAATTTCAATTCAAACTTTGACATATTCTTATTTAAAGCACTCCTTTTAAATAATATTTTGCAAAAATACTAAAAAAACGTCCTTTATTTTAAATTTATTGTATTACAACATCCTAAGATACCCGCAGGGAACCCTCAAAGGGGATTCTATTGATGATACTTCTCCCAAGGGTAACCTCATCGGCATATTCAAGTTCATCCCCCACGGCCACGCCCCGCGCAATGGTTGAGGTTTTTACCTTGATGTTTTCCAATTGTTTATAGATATAGAAATTGGTGGTATCCCCCTCCATGGTTGAACTGAGAGCAAAAATAATTTCCCCGATAGCACCTTCTTTTGCTTTCGCTACCAGAGAGGAAATAGTAAGGTCTTGAGGGCCAATACCTTCCATGGGCGATATTTTACCCCCTAAAACATGGTAGAGTCCCTTAAATTGTCCTGTGTTTTCTATAGCCATGACATCTCTGATATCCTCTACAACGCAAATGAGGCCCCTGTCCCTTTTTGGATTGCCGCAGATTTCGCACAAAGACGTATCTGAAATGTTATGACAACTACTGCAGAAGTTAATTTCTTCCCGCAATTTGTGCAGTGACTCGGATAATCGAGCTGTTTGTTCACCTGGCTGTTTAAGCAAATGCAGTACCAAACGCAGTGCAGTCCGCTTCCCTATGCCGGGTAGTTGCGACATTTCATACACCGCATTTTCCAGGAGTTTTGAAGAAAATTCCATCCCTTTTGTTTTCAGGACAAAATTACAATTTTATCCCTGTTTTTAAGCGAATTTTTTGCGTTTCACAAGTACCTAACCAATAAGAGTGGCGCAACATCCTATAATCAAAGCGCATCGCTGGGTCAATTTAAAGGCGCTCATCATCCTGACCTTTCCCATTGGCTGCTTAAATCCTTTTGTTATAAAGGCTCAAAAAAAGTACGATTACCACCTAATAATTTTAGTACCCAAAAATTTCTGCAGAAAATTTGACATTTCATTGCCTGTAAGTTTTTGTATTTTGCAGCGGTAATGAATTCCTTATGACAGCTTCGCATATTCTGCTATTGATCGGCGGTTATTTTCTTTTGTTATTATTGATCTCCTATTTTACCGGAAAGAACGATTCCAATACCGACTTTTTTAAGGCCGGTAAGCAATCACCCTGGTATGTGGTGGCCTTTGGAATGATCGGTGCCTCCCTTTCCGGAGTCACCTTTATATCGGTTCCGGGGTGGGTGGCTGATTCGCAGTTCAGCTATATGCAGGTGGTTTTAGGGTATATGGTTGGCTACTTTGTGGTAGCTTATGTCCTCTTACCCATATACTATCAATGGAACCTTACCTCGATCTACGAATACCTAAGTCGGCGGTTCGGCATTGTAAGTCATAAGGTCGGGGCCATATCGTTCTTTATTTCCAGGGTATTGGGGGCTTCCTTCCGATTGTTTCTGGTGGCCATTGTTTTGCAGCAGTTTGTCTTTGATGCCTGGAACGTTCCTTTTGAACTAACAGTCACACTGTCTATCCTTCTTATTTGGATCTATACGTTCAGGGGTGGTATAAAGACCATTGTCTGGACAGATACCCTGCAAACCCTGTTCATGATCCTGTCCGTGGTTTTATCCATACATTTTATCCTGGAATCCCTGAACTGGAACCTGACCGATTTTTTAACTTCCGATGAATTTAAACAATACAACAAGACCTTTTTTACGGACCATTTTTTTGAAAGGAATCACTTCCTCAAATCTTTTCTGGGCGGGATGTTTATAACCATCTGCATGACCGGCCTCGATCAGGATATGATGCAGAAAAACCTAACCTGTAAAAACCTAAAGGATGCCAAAAAGAACATGATCTCCTTTAGCATATCCCTGGGGATCGTTACCTTTATCTTTATGCTCCTCGGGGCCCTCCTTTTTATTTATGCAGACAAATTCGGAATTGGCATTCCCCTGATGGACGGGGCGCCAAAAACAGATCTCCTGTTCCCCGAAATTGCCCTGAACAGTGGTTTGGGAATCACGGTGGGTATTACCTTTATGCTCGGATTAATCGCTGCAGCATACAGCAGTGCGGATAGTGCGCTTACTTCGCTGACCACATCCTTCTGCATCGACTTCCTCGGTATCGATAAAAAATCCCAAAGCAAACAAAAACATATTCGAAAAAGGACCCATATCTGGATGAGCGTACTCCTGATCGTTGTGGTCATTATCTTTAAATATGTCCTGGACCGGAATGTCATAGACGGACTTTTAACCGTTGCGTCCTATACCTATGGACCCCTGCTGGGATTATTTGCATTTGGCATCTTTACCAGGCACGCTGTGAAAGATCAATATGTGTGGATCGTCGCTCTGGCATCTGTCGTGCTCATAGTTTTGCTGGCTAATATCCCTGCTGAAAATCTCGGGGGTTATGTCTTTGGGTATGAATTATTGCCATTAAATGGCCTCTTTACCTTTACGGGGCTCTGGCTGATACGGGATAAGAACCATTGATACCACAAAATATAAGTTTCCCGATATCAGCATGCGTCAGTCAAGTCCTGCCCCTTCTGAATATTTCGGAATTCCTCACGGGATCTTCGGGCCCTGAAATTAGGGCAACCCTGACTTTTAGGGATACTGACATTACGCCCTCACCTCTGGCTGTGATTGTCAACCAGAATGAACGTTCAGGCCTGCCGGGGGAACCGGCTATACAGGGTCCGTGTTCCGGATTTTCTGCGGCATTTTCCTTATTGTACCTGCCAAAAATTTGACCAGTGCTCCACGGAGATCACGGCCAAAAATATCACTTGGCCGTTGCCGGATCGGACAGAAAGTTGTCTTGTGAATATTTTGAAAATAGGGCAAATTGGTCGTACTTTGTATTCCGTAAACTTCCCCCAGAAAGAACCAAACGACACCGTCTTCAAAATTTCGGCCGCCGGCATGAGAATGGCCAGATAGCTGTAACAATCTGGTGTTACGTTTGCTCAAAAAACGGTCACTTTTTACACCGTAAAATCGGGGTTGTTAAAGTGTGTTAATAACTGTAACGATTAAGTAAAAAATTCGTCTCTTGGTAACGGGCTAAACAAAAAAGTCATTGATTTCGCTATATTTTTATAGTTAATGGTTAGTGTTTAGTATAGCCTATCAATGAAAGAAACCCCGCCGGAAACGTCGGGGTTTCGCTCATTAAAAGCAGCGCTCCCACTTCTGACCGTCTGCTGACCGGATGACAAGGAAACTTCCAGAGCCACATCAATCCCCGAATGCCATCTCTTTTTTGCATACCTGTGTTTTTGAATTGTTAAAATATGTTAAAAGGGAAGAGCAGCGGTAACATTTAATAGCAATTGTCGTCAACTAAGTACCATCAATCATCAATCAAGCAGCTCTGCCAACGGGTAGGGTAAAAAACGAACAAACATGAAGCATGTAAGTTTACTGTTGACACTGCTTATCTGCAGTGCATTACTCGCCCATGACCCAGATACCACTTCAGACCTTAAAATTGGCACCGTTACGGGCAGGGTAATCGACCAGACACTCCAACAGCCGGTGGCCTATGCTGCCGTCGTAATTAAGAGCCTGGAGGACAATACTACCGTCACCGGGGGGATCACACAGGAGGACGGTAACTTTGAAATAAAAAAACTTCCGGAAGGCACTTTTGTTTTTGAGGTACAGTTTATAGGGTATAAAACATATTCTCAGCAGATCGAGATTTCCAAGGACCACCGAAAACTTGATTTGGGTACCATAGGACTTGAAGAAGCGGCCGAGGAACTCTCAGGCGTGGAGGTGGTAGCAGAAAGGACTACCATTGAACAAAAAATAGACCGGAAAGTAATTAATGTGGGAAAAGATCTGACCACTGCCGGTGCCACGGCATCTGATATTATGAATAACATTCCTTCTGTAAATGTAGATCAACAAACCGGGGAATTAACGCTTAGAGGAAATTCAAATGTACGGGTAATGGTAGACGGCAAACTGTCTAACGTGCCTGTGGCACAACTGTTGCGCCAGATCCCTTCAACTTCTATCAAATCCATAGAGCTGATTACCAATCCCTCCGCCAAATACAATCCGGAGGGCATGAGCGGGATCATTAATATTGTCTTGCACAAGAACGCCAACATCGGGTTTAACGGGACCTTAAATACAGGCCTGACTGTGGGAATAGAGGCAAAATTCAACAATTCAGTCGACCTTAACTACCGAAATGGTAAATTTAATCTGTATGGTAATTATGGCACCAATATAGGCAAGTACGTAAATGATGGTTTTATCTTCAGAGAAGAAGAAAATTCAAGGCAGATATTTGACTTTACAGACAATAATAAGTCCCACCTCTACAAGGTGGGGATCGATTTCTTTTTAAATGACCACAATACCATCTCTTTTTTTACGAACCAAAACAGGTATGATGGTACTTCCAATGGGAAAACCAATGTAGTTTACTACGAAGATGCCTCACGGAATACACGGCAACTCTTCAGAAGTGATCAGGAAAATTCCAGCGAACAGTATAATTTCGACTATAAGCTTGAATTTAACAGAGAAGGTCACAATATAGAATTGGAGGTAGATTACAACCGCTTTAACAATGATGAGGATGCAGATTTCAGATCTTCAGGGGCTGTTGTCGTTCCCAATTATCAGGATTTTGTTGATACCAAGAGGGATCAGACTATTGCCAATCTTGATTATGTAAATCCGTTGGATTCCATATCGAAACTGGAACTGGGGCTGGAAGCCAGGGTCTTTGAAACCAACGTGGGCTATAATTCTACCGGGTTGTCCTTTAATTCCAACGGAAACCTGATTCCAACGCCCAGTACCGATTTTGTTTATGGTATGGATATTTATTCGGCCTATGCCACCTTCGGGCAGAATTATGAAAAGTGGTCTTACCAGGTTGGGCTTCGTGTGGAGGATGTCCAGGTAAAGGCAGATACCAATGCTGTCCGGACTTTTACCGATAATTACACCCAACTATACCCTTCCGCCTTTTTAACCTATTCCCCAACCGAAAAAAATCAATACCAGATAAGTGTAAGCAGGCGTGTGGACAGACCGGGTTTATCCCAGGTTAATCCCATTCGGGAATGGGCCACCCCCCTGATCTCTTCATTTGGCAACCCCAGCCTGGTTCCCCAGTTCACCAATTCGTATGAGGCCAATTATACGAGAAGGCTGGAAAAAGGAAGCATCACCGCAGGGATATTCTACAGATCGATCAATGACGAAATTAACAGGGCCGTATACCTGGACCGACTGGACCTGAATAAGATCATCCTGACTTATGACAATTTCGACAGCACCTCTGCCTATGGCCTGGAGGTCTCCACCAATTACAAACCATCCAAGTGGTGGAGCATCAACGGTAGTTTTGACTTGTTCTCACAGACACAGCGGGGTTTAACAGAGCGTTTGGAAGCCGATAATATTTCGGCCACTGAAGATGATATCATTACCGAAGCTGTGGAGGTTGAAAATACGGCATGGAATTTCAGGATGAACAATAGTTTTAAAGTAAACAAAGACCTCACCCTGCAACTCTTCGGTTTCTACAGGGGCAAAAACCAGAACCTGCAATTTTCCGTAGAACCGATGTATTTTGTCAACCTTGGTGCCCGCTACAATTTTGCAGATGGAAAAGGCACCTTTAGCCTTAATTTTAACGATGTCTTTAACACCATGCGCTTTGCCTTTACCGGAGATAGCCCGTTTGTACAAAACGGACGCTTCAACTGGGAGAGCCAAAATGTATATGCCGGCATTTCCTACCGCTTTGGAAGCGGAAAAAACCGGGCCGCGAATCGTAAGAGAAGAGATAGTAATACAAAACAGGGAAGCGGTGGAATTTTATAGCCTAGTTGATGTGGCTGCATAGGAGCATTGGTTGGTTGACTCCCATGAAGCCGTCAATGAAGAAAACCCTGATGAATTCATCAGGGTTTTTTAGTTATTCAAATATTCCGGTGGGATATCCATCCAGGCTTTCAGCATTCTTAAGCCTTTTATATTCCATCAACCCATCTTTACCCTTCTCTTTTGCCCATTCGTCCAGAAGGTCCCGTTCGCCTTTGTAATCCATGAATGGTACCCCAAAACCACAGGAGGTTTGAACCAACTCAACATCCACATCTACCAATTGCCTGCTTCCGTTAAATACTGGAAATAACGAAATATGATCTTCCCAGAAAGTATCCCTTTGGTGATATACTTTTGCCGTTCCATAAAGGCGCAATATCATAGGAGGCCCATGAAAGGCACAAAACATCATGGTTATCCTGTCAGAATGTCGTAAATGCGCGGCGGTTTCATTGCCACTTCCTGTAAGGTTTAACCAAAGTACACGGTTTTCATCGATCACCTTAAACGAATCCATCCCCTTGGGGGAAAGATTAATCTTCCCATCCTTCATCGCCGTCGCAACAAAAAACATTTTTTGGTTGGAAATAAATTCGATCAGGCGGGGAGTCAATTTTTGAAGATGTTTTCCCATGTGTTACAATTAATTAGAGCCTACCACCGGATGATGACACTCCCCCAGGTAAAACCACTGCCAAAAGCAGCCAGCACTACAAGATCACCTTCTTTTACTCTTCCCTCCTCCCATGCTTCTGTCAATGCTATCGGGATGGAAGCCGCCGTGGTATTCCCGTATTTCATGATATTGTTGAATACCTGATCATCCCGAAGTCGAAATTTTTTCTGAACAAACTGAGAGATCCTGAGATTGGCCTGGTGCGGTACCAACAAATCGATGTCTGCAGGTTGCAGATTATTGGCCGCCAGACCTTCCATAATCACTTCACTAAAACGCACTACGGCATTTTTAAAGACAAATTGTCCGTTCATATAAGGGTAGTACGACTCATCCCCGGGGTCATTCTCCTCAAGGATATCGGTCACCCAACGTTTGCCCATCCCGGGTGCGATCAGTGAGAGCTCTTCGGCATACTGTCCTTCTGAATGCAGATGTGTAGATAAAATTCCCTTCGTATTGTCTTCCTCCCTGCTCAGCACTGCGGCTCCGGCGCCATCTCCGAAAATAACAGATACTCCCCGGCCTCTGGTGGTCATGTCTAAACCATGTGAATGAAGTTCCGATCCAATAACCAGAACGTGCCTGTACATCCCGCTTTTTATATACTGGTCTGCCAGGGAAATCCCATATACAAATCCGGAGCACTGATTTCTGATATCCACCGCCCCCACAGTTTTCATCTCCAAATCCCTTTGTACCAGCACTCCCGGCCCCGGGAAGTAATAGTCGGGGCTCAGGGTCGCGAAGACGATAAATTCAATATCGTCCTTATTGAGACCCGCCCTATCAATAGCAATTCTGGCGGCCTTAACCCCCATGCTGGTCGTGGTGTCCTCGCCTTTGATGACGTGCCTTCGTTCTCTGATTCCGGTTCGCTCCTGAATCCATTCATCACTGGTCTCCATGACCGAGGAAAGCTGGTCATTGGTAACCACGTTTTCCGGTACGAAAAAGCCCAGACCGGTTATTTTGGAATTGTACATTGCAGCTTTTGTTTTTCAAGAAGAACACATTCCCGGGCCGGATCATTCAGCTATGGAATATGTAGCGTTTAATATAAAATCTAAGATAGCTAAAAATAATGACGGGAAGGTCGCCGCCCGGGACTAATAAAAAAAAGCGCATCCTCGGACGAAGACACGCTTTTTCAACAACCTAACCAACTAATAAACAAATTGATTACTAAACAAATTCATCAATCCAAACAACAATTCTGTTCATAACAATTTTAACTCTATCAGTAAGATGGTAAAAATACAATTTGTTTAATGTTTTTACAAATTTATTAAACAATATAAATGTTAAACTTTTTGTGCTTTAAATTCCGCCTACTTCTGCCATTACTGCCGTATTTACAGTGGCCGGGGGGATGGATATAGCCTTAGCTTGTGCCAGTTTGTCATTAATGTTGAAAATGGTCCTTTTTTTGACAACTATGCACTGATACTAATTGAAAATTTACATTCATATGGCAACCGGTAAAATCAATGTTTCCGTTGAGAACATATTTCCATTAATTAAAAAATTTCTTTACAGTGATCACGAGATATTCCTCCGTGAACTTATTTCGAATGCCACTGACGCTACCCTAAAACTCAAACACCTGAGTTCAATCGGGGAACATAAGGTGGAGTACGGAGATCCCATCATAGAAGTAAGGGTGGATAAGGAAGGTAAAAAATTACACATTCTGGACCAGGGCATCGGAATGACGGAGGAAGAGGTTAAAAAATATATTAATGAAGTCGCTTTTTCCGGGGCTGAGGAATTTCTTGACAAGTACAAGGATTCCGGGAAAGATGCAGGAATTATAGGTCATTTCGGACTCGGTTTTTATTCCTCTTTTATGGTGGCAGACAAAGTTGAGATCATTACAAAGAGCTATAAGGACGAACCCGCGGTCCATTGGTCTTGTGACGGATCCCCAAAATTCAGCCTGAAAAAAGGAACCCGGGAGAGCCAGGGCACAGAAATCATTTTGCATATCGGCGATGATTCAACCGAGTTTTTAGAAAAGAACAGGATTACAGAACTTCTTCGGAAGTACAACAAGTTTATGCCTATCCCCATCAAATTCGGGACACGTACCGAAACCCTTCCGAAACCGAAAGATGCCAAAGAAGAGGATCCGGCCCCGACAAAGGAAGTTGATAATATCATTAATAACCCCAACCCGGCCTGGACCAAAAAACCGGCCAAGCTTAAGGAAGAGGATTACAAGGCGTTTTACAGGGAGCTTTACCCCATGCAGTTTGATGAACCTTTGTTCAACATCCATTTAAACGTAGACTATCCGTTTCATCTGACGGGAATTCTGTATTTCCCAAAACTGACCACTGACCTCAATATTCAGAAAGACCGGATTCAACTCTATCAGAATCAGGTATTTGTAACCGACAATGTAGAGGGGATTGTCCCCGAATTCCTCACCATGCTGAGAGGGGTGATTGATTCCCCCGATATCCCGTTAAATGTTTCACGCTCTTATTTACAGGCGGATGGTTCTGTGAAGAAAATTGCTACCTATATCACGCGGAAAGTAGCGGACAAACTAACATCCCTCTTTAAAAATAACCGGGAGGATTTCGAGAAAAAGTGGAATGATATAAAAATTGTGATTGAATATGGAATGCTATCGGAGGAGAAATTTTTTGAAAAAGCGGACAAATTTGCGCTTTACCCAAGCGTGGATGGCACCTATTACACTTTTGAAGAACTTCGCGAAAAAATAAAGGATAACCAGACCGATAAGGACGAAAAATTAGTGGTCCTTTATGCATCGGACAAAGAAGCCCAACACCCTTATGTTGAAGCTGCCAGAGCCAAGGGATACGAGGTGCTTTTAATGGACTCCCCTATTGTGGCCCACCTTATGCAAAAACTGGAAACGGCTAACGAAAAGTTGTCATTTGCCAGGGTGGATGCAGATCACCTCGATAACCTGATAAAGAAGGAGGACACGCAAATTTCCAAGTTATCCGATGAGGAAAAGGAAAAACTCAAGACGAATCTGGAAGAAGTTATTACAGACAATGGTTATACGGTTCAGTTGGAACCGATGGATAGCCAGGCCGCTCCCTTTATCATCACCGAGCCCGAGTTTATGCGCCGAATGAAGGAAATGCAGCAAACGGGCGGAGGTGGCATGTTTGGAATGGGCAATATGCCGGAAATGTTCAACCTGATTGTCAATACGAATCATGAACTGGTGAGTGAAATCCTGAACACGAAAACCGCCAAAAAGCGGGAGCGATTGATCCACCAGTCTTTAGACCTTGCCCGGCTTTCCAAGGGCTTATTGAAAGGCGAAGAACTCACAAGATTTATTAAGCGTAGTTACGAGATGGTGAAATAATTTTTGGCGCCATCGTTGAGACATAAACCGCCCCGTTAACCCGGGGCGGTTTTTATGTACATTTACCCCATGACCTCCGTCCCATGGCACCTATACCTGATGTCTGCAATGTACCTCCTTGCCGGGGTCATGCATTTTATTAAGCCCAAAACTTATATGCGAATAATACCTGGGTATTTACCCTGGCCCAGGCTTTTAGTATACTTAAGCGGGATTTCGGAAATTGTATTGGGAATTGGGCTTTGTTTCGCGGAAATCCGGGACCTGTCCATTTACGGTATTCTGTTGATGCTCACCATTTTTCTGTCCGTGCACGTATCTATGATCACTGAAGTAAATACAAGACAAGGCATTCCGCTCTGGATTTTAATCCTCAGGCTTCCACTGCAGGGGGTACTTATGTATTGGGCCTGGTGGTATCTGCAATACTGACCTAGCGAATAGCGTATTTCCTGCCGAGATAATTTTTTAGCAGCACACTTTGAACTACGGCAAAAACCGCAAAGATCAAAAGGCTGTAGACCATAGTATTTGATAATGATAAACTGGGAATCCCCTCTGGAAAAATGACATTGGAAATTTCACTCCAATTAATTTTCTCGAACCAGGTGATCCTTGCATCTGGATTTGCGTAACCAATCAAAACACCCAGGGCAATAACAATGGCTGCTATTATTCCCCAACCAAACCTGGATATCAACGGGGTGTATACGATTGCATCACTGGCCCGGGGAATCGTCTCAATTTTAAAAAGCAGGTTTTCGGTAAAATTGGCCGGTGGGGTATCCAACCCCATTTCTCTTACCGACCTTCGTATGAGATCATCCAGCCTTTTATCCTTATTTTCTTCCATAATCTTTACTCATTTGTGGTGCTACCTTGTCCTTCAATAATTCTGCCAATCGGGCTCTGCTTCTGAACAACCGTACCTTGGCGTTATTGGCCCCAATACCCGTTACTTTTGAAATTTCCTTTAAAGACATGGCTTCAAAATAATAAAGGGTAACCAGTACGCTGTCTTCGGGAGCCAAGGCATCCAAAGCTTCCCTGATCATCACCTTTCGCTCGGAGGCTTCGAGATTGTCCAAAGCATTCTCCAGATCCGCTGGATTGTGATCCTTTAAAATATTGAGTTCGCTGGTTACCAGGGTTCTTTTTTGCTTCTTCACATAGTCCAAACTACGGTTATAGGCTATCTTATAGAGCCAGGTGGAGAATTTGGCATCTCCCTTGAACGTTTTCAATGCCATATATCCCTTTAAAAAAACGTCCTGAGCCACTTCCTCGGCATCTTCTCTGTTCTTTACCACTTTTAAAGCCAGTGTATAGACCATATGTTTGTAGCGCTCTATGATTTCCTCAAAAGCCCGGGTATGCCCGGATAGCACTTTATCAATAATGTGTTGGTCTGGGTTGTGGCTCATTTCTAATCCATGGGACGCCCATATTTGTGAATTGGTTACATAATGTATAAAAAAATACCTTTTCCTGTAACCAAAATTCAAAGGTGTCCGTCAAACCCTATGAACCAAATATTTAATTCATAAATAAAATGATTAATATGGCAGCAGCGATCATAGTACCCGTCAGTTTTTTTTTAGTCGTATTTGCGATAACGTATCTCTATTTTTCCACCCGAAACAAAGAACGATTAGCCTTGATTGAAAAAGGGGCCGACGCCAGTATTTTTGTACGGGGCAAGCGTGAACGATCGGCTCCCATTTGGAAGGTCCTGATTTTAAACCTGGCCCTCCTGCTCATGGGAATCGGTGCAGGCATCATGATCGGTGGCATCCTGGGGTCCAATCTCAATGTAAACTGGGATATTGCCATGCCAGGATCTATTTTTCTGATGGCAGGTACCGGGTTACTAATCGGATTCTTTTTGACAAAAAAAATGGACAGGGAGGAAATCTGATGAATGCAGGTCCATCTTTATCGTCTGAATCTTCATATAGAAGCACCGCATATCGCGGTGTTTTTTTATTTTTATGGCTTGAAAGTGATCTCAACAAATATTGGAAGTCCAACCAAATTTGAATGGAAGGGGAAAACGGAAGTCACCGGAATATTTAAACGCCCGGTGGAACACCCGGTTATCCTGGAAACTGATGGAGTGGCAACTGATACCATTGCAGACCGAAAAGTGCACGGTGGCATCCACAAAGCCTGTTACCTTTTTTCAGCTGAGCAATATCCCTATTGGCAACATATATATCCACAACTCGATTGGGACTGGGGGATGTTCGGTGAAAACCTGACGGTCGGGGGCCTGGATGAAGCTGAAATTCGGATTGGTGACATTTATAAGATCGGTACCGCCATTGTACAGATTTCACAGCCAAGAGAACCCTGCTATAAGCTGGGTATACGTTTTGGAAACCAGGAAATACTGCGGCAATTTATCAATCGCGGATATCCCGGAACCTATGTGAGGTTATTGGAATCAGGAAAGGTCACCACGGGGGATACAGTACATCTGATAGAACCATCAAAGAATCCGCTGACCATTAAACAGTTTTACGAATTGCTGTTCGCAAGGGTGAAAGATCAACGGCACTTACAACTGGCCCTGCAAAACGCCTCCCTCCCGGAATGCAAAAGAGAAAAGTTAAGGCGGTATCTAAAAAAAGGGGCCCTGTAACGGCCCCTTAATTGGAATGAAAATTAAACCAAACTAAACTAAATTTTGCTAATCGACATAGTTTCTCGCTTCCGTCCAGCGAACTCGTTTGCTGTTTCTAAAGTTAGAGAAGTAAGAAAACCGTCTCGATTTTGTTGGGCTGTGATTATTGGATTTTTTCATGATTTCCAGATTTTTGTCTAATACATTCGTTTTATGCCTCCCGTGGTCCGTGATCAGTCAACGGTGACATACTCATAATACAGGTTGCCTTTGTCATTTACAACTACCTTGTAGGTGTCTTCATAGGCATTTTCAAAATTGAAGGCTTTTTCTATTTGAACGTCTCCTTTGACAACTTCCTTGAACAGTATCCGGTTGCTGCTGTCAAAGACCTTAATTTCCACCTTTTCCATATCCAGGTTCAGGAGATTGAGAAATAATTTATCTCCTTCCTTTCTAAAGACCGGTTTTACATTTTCCTTCCATTTTTTAAATTTCATGTCGGTTTTCCTAATGTCCACCGTATAAACAATGTCCTTAATCGGATCTTCTGTGGAAAGGTAATACAGACCGGCTTTAAGACCTGAAAGATTAAATTTCTTAGCATAACGACCCACTGGCAAATGTTCATAATAGATAATATGGTCTTCCGAATCCATCAGTTTGACCACTGTTTCCGTGGATTGTGAGTCGAGCTCAAAAATTAAACCCTTAACATCACCGTTTTCGATGAGGGAGATCTTTGGTTCATTTGCCATACCTGCTGTGGTGCTAAGCATCATTGCCATTGCAATTGTTAATTTCAAAACTGTTTTCATAACATTTCATTTTTAAGGTTAATGAATAAATTTACACTGCAAACTTACAGCCATATAGCCCATTCCACTACATCCCGATTTTCCTGTTTCTTTGCTATTTTAACTTGATCATACGTTAATTTTTCGTTAAGGGGTAATATTGTATATATTTTGGGTAATTTTGCAAAGTTATGTTCCCTGGGGCATAAGTAATTTTATATTTAAATTGTACCAGTTATATGATAAAACAGAAACCTGTATTTGAAGCCATAGATCCCAATTTTGAGCATTCCTTTATGTATCAGAAATTCGATGCTTCCAAGAATAACAGGAATAATGCCTGGCACTACCATCCGGAAATAGAAATGGTTTATGTAAACGGGGGTTCGGGCAAACGGCAAATTGGGAGTAACCTGTCCTATTATACCAATGGAACATTAATCCTGGTGGGCAGTAATTTGCCCCATTGCGGGTTTACCGATAAGCTTACCGGCAATAAAAGTGAGACCGTTGTGCAGATGAAAACGGATTTCCTTGGAGAGGGGTTCTTTGATATTCCCGAAATGAAGAAGATCCAAAACCTGTTCGAAATAGCCAAAGGTGGAGTTGTCTTTTACGGGGAGACCAAACAGGTATTAGGCGCGAAAATGGAAAATTTGGAGCTCCAGTCAAATTTTGGCCGTCTGCTGTCCATCCTCGACATACTTCATGGCCTTGGAAATACGGAAGAATTCCGAATTCTAAATGGAAACGGATTCGCTTTATCTACCGACGTCAAGGATAATGATCGTATCAATATTGTCTTCAATTATGTAAAAAACAATTTCAAGGATGATATTACCCTAAACGAAATTGCAGGTTTGGCAAGCATGACCGTCCCCTCCTTTTGCAGGTATTTCAAGAAAATAACGAATAAGACATTCGTTCAGTTTTTGAATGAATATCGCCTGGTTCACGCCTCTAAACTCCTGGCAGAACAGCCCATGAGTATTACCGAAGTCTGCTTTGAAAGCGGGTTTAATAATTTTTCGCATTTCAACAGGTCCTTTAAGGCATTTACGGGGAAAAATCCGTCGGAGTACAGAAAACAATTAAAAGCAGTCTTGAAATAATGGTTACAAAACGCTCCAAAAACGTTGCGCTCAACTTGCCCAACAGTGATATCACATACTTCCCAAGATTTTTTAACACGGAGGAAGCAGATCACTTTTTAAACCGGTTCAAAACCGGGGTCTTGTGGCAGCAGGATAACATCAAGGTTTTTGGCAAAGAGTATCCACAACCCAGGTTAACTGCATTGTACGCCAATAATGACAAGCCTTATTCGTATTCCAACATTACCATGCAACCTTCCCCTTTTACCGCTGACCTGATGCGGATTAAAGAAAGGATCGAAACCAGGGCAAAGGTTAGTTTTACAAGTTGCTTACTAAACCTGTACAGGGATGGGAAAGATAGCAATGGATGGCATGCAGACGATGAAGCCGTACTCGGGGTAAACCCGGTCATAGCTTCCATATCCTTCGGGCAGGGGCGTTATTTCCATTTAAAACATAAGACGATAGAAAACCTCTCCCATAAAATACTCCTTGAACACGGCAGTTTGTTATTAATGAGCGGGGAAACCCAACATCATTGGCTGCATCAAATTCCTAAAACGGCCAAGCCCATAGGGCAAAGGATCAATCTAACTTTTAGGATCATTGCATAAAAAAACCGTCAGCTTATTGGCTGACGGTTTTTTTATACCCGTATTTTGTTTGCAGATACTATCTTTAGCGCTTGGGTAAATCCACTAATTTCCTCATATCTTACATTAATATAACTCCAAAAGGCGTGCCACCTTATAACTAGTCGTTCACCATCTCATTTTTTGGATAAAGTGCATTCAAAACAACTCATTGAGCACTTTGGCTAACCGCAATCCTCCCTTCTGTAGCTGATCTTCAACCGTATCCCACCATGTATAGGAATAGCGGTAATATAACTTTTCTCCCATCTCCACGGAATTGTATACCCTGTTGGCCACCTCCTGACTCTCTTCTACCCAATCGTAAATAGTTCCTTTTTGAACCGCCTTTATCTGCTGCCGTGTTATCCTGGGCAGTTTAGCCGCAAGCTCCGTATAGCTCATCCCATAATCATTGATCATATCGGCATCCCAAAGTTTATGAAGATTGCTCTCCCGGTTAAACCACTCAATTTTAATATCATTCCCTCCTTTATCTTCCAGACGTCCAATATGCATCGGTTGGTGGAGGTCGCCAATAAGGTGGATCAGCATTTTCAGGTAAAATATCCTGTCGGGCCGCGTCTGATTCTTGTCCTTTACCCGTTCCATGCATTTTTGAATCCCGATCATAATGTCGCCGTAGGGACCAAGGGCCGATTCTCCATATTTTTCATCGGCGGGAAAATTTACGTAATGCCAGGCTGAGAACTTACGGTATAGACTGTCTGCCTTAATTTCATCAGCAAAGTTGGATACGGCGGCAAGGCTTTGGCCATCCAGGAGTTTTTTTATGGCCTTTTTAGCCTTTCCGCTCAGATGGCCCTGGGCCACCTCCCCGATGACACGGTGACCTGTTTTAGACCAAATAGGTGGGTTCCCAAAGATGAGCTGGCTGCTAAACAGCGCTAAAAAAATCAATTTTTTCATGCATTTGAATTTTGATTACCGGAATTGACACACTAAGGTATTGTTAAAATACAATATCATTCCTTTATTTTAACTGATATTGCACCTGTAAACCAATAGATTTGATTTTTAAGAAGATAAAATCTCCCTTCCTGAGATATGCCCTAATTGGCATCACTGGGTTGGCTGCCAGCCTGCACCTCTTTATTCTAAGTATTTATTTTGGCGCCTGGGGAAGATTGCCCGACAAGGAAAGCTTATCCGATTTCAATTTCCAGGAAGCATCTGAAATCTATAGCGCCGACAGCGTTCTTATTGGTAAGTATTATCTCTATGACCGCCAGCCGATCTCCTTTGAGGCTATGCCTCAACACCTTATAAACGCCCTCATCGCCATAGAAGATGAACGTTTTTATGAGCATACGGGCATAGACTATAAAAGCCTGTTCAGAGTTGCCATAAAGACGGTTCTTATGCAGGACCAGTCCGCCGGAGGAGGAAGTACCATCAGCCAACAGCTTGCAAAGAACCTGTATCCAAGACAGAAAACCGGCAACCTGCATCTGGTCGTTTCCAAAGTCAAAGAAATGATCATTGCACGCAGGTTGGAATATATTTACTCCAAAGAGACCATTTTACTGCACTATCTCAATACCGTCTCTTTTGGCGATAATACCTTTGGGATTGAAAGTGCTTCCCTTAAGTTCTTTAATAAACGGGCGAAAGAACTTAGTATTGAAGAATCGGCCACCCTGATTGGAATGCTGAAAGCAACCTATGGATACAATCCGAGGGTGTTTCCGGAAGCAAGCCTGAACCGACGCAATCTTGTATTGCAATCGATGTGGAAAAACGATTTTCTGCAAGAATCCCTGAAGGACAGCCTGATGGCCCTGCCACTGAAACTCGACTATAAAGAGTTTGATCACAATGCCGGAATCGCCCCCTATTTCAGGGAAGAAGTTCGGAAATTACTGACGAAGTGGACCAGTGCTCAGAATGAAATTGGATCTAGTTACAACATCTATACTTCCGGATTAAAAATCTATACCACCCTTAATTACAAGTTGCAGCTCATGGCTGAGGAGGCCATGGTTGAACATATGACTTCGTTACAGAATCAGTTTGAAAAAAGTTATGGAAAGAATGCTCCATGGTTGACAGACAGCCGTCTGGTTGAAAAAGTAGTGCGCAATTCACAGGCTTATAAAAGGCTGGCACAAAATGGTTGGGATAATCAACGTGTCTGGGATTCCCTGGAGCAGAAAAAGACGATCACCCTGGCATCCTGGGATGGTGAAAAGACAATCAATGCGAGTACCGTGGACAGTATAAAGCACTACATGAAATTTCTCAATACAGGCTCTTTGTCCATTGATCCCCGAACAGGCGCCGTAATGACGTGGATTGGCGGGATAGACTATAAGCGATTTAAGTTCGACCACGTTTCTCAAAGCAGGCGGCAGGTGGGTTCTACCTTTAAACCGATACTGTACACAGCAGCCCTGGAAGTTGGCATACCCCCATGCACCTATTTCTCGGCCAGGGAAGTGGAATATGAAAACTTAAAGGGTTGGTCTCCGGCAAATTCCGGGGATAAAAATGAAGACTTTCTCAACTATTCCATGGAAGAGGCACTTAGTAAT
>DATGCB010000425.1:0-3066 GCA_035312365.1 Eudoraea sp.
GCCCAATAGTATAGTTCATGAGGTAATTTATGACGTGCACACCAAAAAAGCCACAGGGGTTAAGGTCATTGATACGGAAACCCACGAGTCGATGGAATTTAACGCCAACGTCATTTTCCTTTGTGCATCATCCATGGCTACCGTTGGTATTTTACTCCAATCCAAATCTGAACGTTTCCCCTTTGGCATTGGCAATGAATACGACCAACTTGGAAGGAATATCATGGACCATCATTATAAACTGGGCGCCTCTGCCAAAGTTGATGGCTATTTAGACAAATATTACAAAGGACGGCGACCCAACGGATTTTATATTCCCCGTTTTGTCAATCTGGATGAAAAAACCAGGAAAAAAGAATACCTCAGAGGCTTTGGTTACCAGGGCGCAGCAAGCAGGGAAGATTGGCAGGCTTCTGTTGCCGAAATGAGCTATGGAAAAAGTCTTAAAGAAGCCATCCTGAAACCTGGGGCCTGGCAGATTGGGGTGACCGGTTTTGGAGAAATGTTGCCATATCATGATAACAGGGTTACCTTGAGTACTACCGAAAAAGATCAGTGGGGATTGCCTCAGCTGGATTTCGATGTGGAATTCAAGGAGAACGAATACAAAATGAGAGAGGATATTATCGCCCAGATCGTTGCGATGTTTAAGGCAGCCGGATTTAAGGACATACAGCCCTATGATGAAGAAACCGGCCCGGGACTTGGCATACATGAGATGGGTGGTGCAAGGATGGGCAGGGATCCCAGGACATCCGTAGTTAATAAAAACAATCAGATTCATTCAGTGCCCAATATATACGTTACTGATGGCGCATTTATGACTTCGGCAAGTTGTGTTAACCCGTCACTTACCTATATGGCCTTTACGGCAAGGGCGGCAAATCATGCTGCCGAACAATTTAAAGCGGGAAAATTCTCCTAAACAAACAACCATTTCTATGAAGAATGCATCAGCAAGAAACATGTGGGGCGACTATTTGGATAACCACCTGGAATACGCGTTTGCGGGAGAGCCCAAGGTCACTCATCTAAGTGATAACGAACAGGATGCCAACAGGAAACTTAAACTGGTCCTTTCCGGAAAAAAAAGAGCCACCTCACATTCTTTACTCGGCCTTCAGAATAGAAAAGAACCCCTGCCAAAGATTGGTGATTTCACCATCCTTACCGATTGGGACGGTAAAGCCAAATGCATTGTCAGAACCGTGGCCGTCCGGTTAAAGCCTTTCTTTGCTATCAGAGCCTCTTATGCCAGGCTCGAAGGAGAAGGTGACGAGTCCCTGGAGTATTGGAAACAAACACATTGGGATTATTACACGCGTGAATTGGAGGCCTTTGGCCGGATCCCCAGGGAAAGTATGATTGTGGTATGTGAGGTTTTTGAAAAAGTATTCCAAAGAAACTGATAGGGATCGCCCCTGTTGATGGTGAAATTTATAAGTAGCGCTGCTGGCATATGGTTGACCGGGACGTGCCGTTTAGCTTCAAAAATCATTTTCGCCAGGATACTTCTTCCCGGAAGTTTAATTATATTGGAAGCCATGTCTATGACAACCAACGATTATTTTATGATTTATCGAACCATCCTTCGTACGCTGCCCATCTTCTTTGTTCTTTTTGGAATCGAAATAAAATCCCAGGAAACCGAATGGGAACATCCTGAGTGGGAAAATCCTGAGATTTTTCAGATCAACCGGGAAGCCGCTACCACTTCCTTCTATCGCTATGCGACGGAAGAAAATGCATTGACCAACGAAAGCTGGGAAAATTCACCTTATTATAAATCCCTTAACGGCAAGTGGAGTTTTAGCTGGTCTGAAAATGTCAATGACCGCCCAGCTGGTTTTTTTATGGATCAATACAATACAGAGGATTGGGCCCTCATTTCAGTGCCCTCTAACTGGGAGCTCCAGGGTTATGGCATTCCCATATATACAAACATCATTTATCCATTTCCAAAAGATCCCCCAAGGATCCCTCATGATCAAAATAATGTGGGCAGTTACAAAAGAAATTTCCAGGTACCCGCAGCATGGCAAGACAAGGAGGTCTATCTTCATTTCGGCGGGGTTAGCGGGGCCATGTATGTTTGGGTGAACGGCCGGCAGGTAGGTTATAATGAAGGCAGCAAGACCCCCGCAGAATTTGCCATTGGCAACTATCTCAGAGACGGGATAAATTCCCTTGCCGTACAGGTCTTAAGATGGTCCGACGCCAGTTATATGGAAGACCAGGATTTCTGGCGTTTGAGTGGCATTGACCGCGAGGTATATCTATATGCTACCAATAAAACGACCATTAAGGATTTTCGCATCACGGCAGATCTGGAGAACAATTATAAGGATGGAAAATTTTTACTGGATCTTAAAGTGGCAGGAGAAAAAACAGGAGGGCATACGGTCCAACTCCAGTTGCTCGATGACAATACCCCTGTTTACTCCGAAAGCAAGGCATTGAAAGCGGGAGAAAAGCAAATTAGTTTTGAGCGTATCCTGCCCGGCATCAAATCCTGGGATGCGGAAAATCCCCATCTCTATACCTTACTATTGTCCTTAAAAAATATGGACGGCGCAACTACAGAAGCCATCAGTTCAAAAATTGGTTTTCGGAACATAGCCATCGAAAACAATCAATTCCTGGTCAATGGCAAGGCAGTTTTGCTAAAAGGAGTCAATCTGCACGATCATGATGAAACCACAGGTCACGTAATTTCGGAAAAATTAACCTTCCGGGATCTACAATTAATGAAACAGAACAACATCAACGCCATCCGCTGCAGCCACTATCCAAAAAATCCGCATTTCTATAGAATGTGCGATGCCTATGGTTTCTATGTCATTGATGAGGTAAACATCGAAATTCATGGAATGGGTACCACAAATCAAGGCCTGGACCACGATGAGGAAGCCAAAAAAAATCACCCGGCATACCTGCCTGAATGGAGCGCTATGCATCTCGATCGTACAAAAAGGATGTTTGAACGCGATAAAAACTTTACATGTATTGTCACCTGGTCCCTGGGGAACGAATCGCGTAACGGCGCTAAGTTGGTGGCCACATACG
>DATGCB010000426.1:0-2092 GCA_035312365.1 Eudoraea sp.
GGCCGACTCCTCAGGGGTTAGATCGGGATATTTTTTGCCAAAGGCTGCCATCAGGAGGACCTCCCTCCAGACAATGCTCGCTGCCCCGTTGTTACTGACTGAAAGCATATGGTCTGCCCATTCATACAGCGTAAATACATCACTTGCAATGACTTGTCGTTTGACCAACGTGTTTTTTTCAATATTGTAAATTGGAATGGTGTGTTCGTCTGTAAGGCCCCAAACTCCCGCCTGTACCGATTTGTTCCTGAGCAGGTTCGTTCTTTTTTCCCAGGAGTCCGGGTAGATGTTCGCCATTTGGGTAAATAAACCCACAAGTACGGCTAATTTACCCACACTGCCAGGCTGGTACCCTGAGGTGGCGTTCCGCTCTGCATAGCGTAAATTTTCAGGATCGGACAAATCCAGAATTGCCAATGAATAACTTCTGTCCAATCCCTTAAACAGGGTATTGATTTCGGATTGAAAGGTGTCATCTTTGGTTAAGATCATCCCAAGGCTGTCCTGATCCTTCTCCCGTAAATTCAAATGGATCTCGCCATAGGATTTCAATGCACCTGCGGGGAGCGTGCTGGCAACATCAATCTCCCCTTTCTGAATACGCTCCAACCGCATTAACCGCTTGATGCCCGTATGTTCATAACCGTCAATCGGATATGGGTAAAAGGCAAGGAAGCCCAGGCATATTGTCAACAGAATAATCATTTGAATGGCCCTGTTCATAGCAGTTTTGTTGAAAGTAATATTTTCTTTTTTGCGTCGATTTTCGGTGTAATGGATTCCAGATAACCTGAGCTCAGGGCTTTTTTATTCTCGACAAATGGTCGTATCTGGAAAAGCCAAAGCGTGTCATTCCTGAAGCCCAGTTCCACATCATAGGCTCCCTTGTAATCCGATTTGGTTTCTTTTGGCAGTGTTTTTCGGATGGTCTGTGCAAAGGCCCGAATCTTGTCGATATTGTCCCGATTCAAAACCGGCTTTTCAAAGGTGGCGTTTTTCTTTACGGTACCACCGGTCATAGGAAGACCTGTGAACTTCGATTCCCTGGCCGGCGCCAAAAGGCGGTAACCGCCATCATCATTTAAAGTATACGTTTCGGCAGATTGACCATCCACCGCCCCGCCTGCGCCACGGCTAAAAGCAATTGTCAGGTCTTTATCATTCCCCGAATTGATGCCTTTTGTGATCAGAACACCGGAATAGTCCACATCCACACTGGGAATAACCAGAATGGAAGGAAAGACATTTTCAGGATTCAATAAATACTTCTGCCGCCATTTAAAACTCCGTTCAGTATAAGGCGAAGCCCAAACATCCATAATACCTGCCAAAATCTTATCCTTATCCAAAACATTAAACAAGGTCAGGTTTAAACCAGCTCCCGTAAAGTCCTTCAGATCTTCCATATTCGTATCGCTGCGCAGAAAAACAGGGACTCCTCCGAGCGGTTTCCCAAATATTTCCTTAAAGTCTTTCTCCAATTGGGAAACAAATTCTGCCTGCAAAGGCATTTTTTTTATGGCGTCCCTTAAAATTTCCAGTTGGCGCAACTGATAATTATCCACATCTTCTTCAGCTATATTCCTGGCACGCATCTGCACTGCCTCTGAGAACATGGAATTCAGAAATTTCCAGTAAGAAACATCTCGTCCCGGCATAGTCTGGTCCATATGGCTTTTAAAAATACCAAAAGGAATGACCAGGCCTTCGACCACTTTCTCCGGGAACATTTTCTTCAATTGGCCAAGATTAGCCGCTTTTGGACCACAAAGTTGCCCCGAATCATCCGCGTCAACCGCCCTGAGGTTTAGAATACCCGTTTGGTCTAACCGTATTTTAGCGATGGGGACTTCGATCTTTTCCGCATTTCGCGCTCTTACAGTAAATAGTTCCCGCTCCTGATCTGTCATCCCGGACTCGGGTTTTAAAAGCACATTGCCCTTACGTGAAACGGCATAAAGCACTTGCTGTCCATGAAATTTTTTCAGATTTTCAAGATTGTCATCTGATAAAGCTGCATTGGGTATCCCCAAATTTCTGGCGAGTAATTGCACGTGGGATACCATATTGCCTTCAGCAACCGTAGCAATTC
>DATGCB010000427.1:0-6812 GCA_035312365.1 Eudoraea sp.
CACTGCGTGGTCGATTAACTTTTTATCGGCAACGGCAGCACCCACTCCCCGGCTTACGACAATCTTTTGCAATTTGGGTACCTCCATTACATTTTTGTATCCAAATTCTTCCTGCAGTGCCTTAATGACGCGCTCCCTGTATTCCTTTTTTAATCTTGGTATGTAGGCCATAACTAAATTACTTCATTGGATTTCCTGGAAATCCGTACTTTTTTACCATCGCGAATCTCAAATCCCACCCTTGTTGTTTCGCCGGATTTTGAATCGATCAAAGCCAGGTTCGATATGTGGATAGGAGCCTCCTTCTTAACAATCCCCCCCTGAGGATTCTGTGCACTGGGCTTCTCGTGTTTTGAAACCATATTGGTCCCCTCAATGATCGCTTTGTTCTTTTCGCGATCCACGCGCACCACTTTGCCCTCGGTTCCTTTGTGGTCCCCGGCAATAATTCGTACCGTATCTCCGGTTTTTATTTTTAGTTTCATCATATTCTGGTTCATTTTAAAGGACCTCAGGCGCCAGAGATACTATTTTCATGAATTGCTTATCCCGAAGCTCTCTGGCAACGGGTCCAAAAACACGTGTTCCTCTCATTTCACCCGTGGGGTTCAGAAGTACACACGCATTGTCGTCAAATCGGATATAAGAACCGTCTGGTCTTCTCACCTCTTTCCTGGTCCTCACAACCACAGCTGTGGAAACCGCTCCTTTTTTAATACCTCCATTGGGGGTTGCCTCCTTCACGGTAACCACGATCTTATCTCCCACAGACGCATACCTTCTTTTGGTTCCCCCAAGGACACGGATCGTCAGTACTTCTTTGGCTCCCGTATTATCCGCAACTTTAAGTCTGGATTCTTGCTGTAACATATTATTTGGCTCTTTCTAGGATTTCCACCAATCTCCAACATTTGGTTTTACTCAACGGACGTGTCTCCATTATTTTTACAGTATCCCCAATATTGCAATCATTGGTTTCATCATGTGCAACATATTTTTTTGTTCGCAAAACGAACTTACCGTACATAGGATGCTTTACCCGCTTAACTTCGGAAACCACAATTGATTTCTCCATTCTGTTGCTGGTTACAACGCCTACTCTTTCCTTTCTTAAATTTCTTTTTTCCATAAAGCAGAACCAATTATTGGTTTTCCCTATTTGTTAATTCAGTTGCCAATCTCGCTACCGTCTTTCTGGCTCTTCTTATTTGAAGCGGATTTTCCAAGGGAGTCACGGAATGAGCAATTTTTAAGTCGGCGTACTGCTTCTTAAAATCAGCCATTTTTTCCTTTAATTCCTCCAGTGATAATTCTATTATTTCCGATTGTTTCATCTTAGATCTAAATAAAAATTATGCTGCGTCGTAATCCCGTGCAACGACAAACTTGGTTTTTACAGGTAATTTCTGAGCTGCCAATCGCAAAGCTTCCTGCGCAATGTCCAAGGGCACTCCAGCCACCTCAAACATAATTCTTCCGGGTTTCACAACGGCCACCCAATATTCCGGTGCTCCCTTCCCTTTACCCATACGTACTTCCAGCGGTTTCTTTGTAATGGGTTTGTCCGGGAATATTTTGATCCACAGCTGGCCCTGACGTTTCATATATCTCGTCGCAGCAATACGGGCGGCTTCGATCTGACGGGAGGTAATAAATTCAGAATCCAGGGATTTTATACCGAACATTCCGTTGGAAAGCTGATGCCCTCTTGAAGAATTCCCCTTCATACGCCCCTTCTGCGCTTTGCGAAATTTTGTTCTTTTTGGCTGTAACATTGTTGACTCCTTCTTTAATAATTACTTTCTACGACGTTGTTTTTTAGGGCCATCGGACTTTCCTCCCTTGGATTGTCCCTTGGACATTCCTACCAATGGAGAAAGCTCCCTCTTCCCATAAACTTCACCCTTCATAATCCACACTTTTATTCCCAATCTGCCATAGGTAGTATGGGCTTCATGTAACGCATAGTCAATATCTGCCCTGAAGGTGGATAATGGGATCCTGCCGTCTTTATACGACTCTGATCGCGCCATCTCAGCGCCATTCAAACGCCCTGATATCTCAATCTTTATCCCTTCCGCATTCATTCTCATAGCAGCGGCAATTGCCATTTTAATCGCTCTTCTGTAGGATATCCGGCTTTCTATCTGCCTTGCGACACTGGCCGCAACAAGATTAGCATCTACCTCCGGCCTTTTGATCTCAAAAATATTGATCTGTACTTCCTTATCCGTGATCTTTTTCAGCTCTTCCTTCAGCTTGTCAACTTCCTGTCCCCCTTTTCCGATGATGATTCCGGGTCTTGCGGTGGTAATGGTAACCGTGATCAACTTAAGCGTACGCTCAATTATTACCCTGGACACGCTGGCTTTAGCCAGGCGGGCATGAACATATTTACGGATCTTATCGTCCTCGGCCAATTTGTCCCCATAATCATCTCCTCCGTACCAGTTAGACTCCCAGCCCCTGATAATTCCCAGACGATTCCCGATTGGATTTGTTTTTTGTCCCATAGTTAAGCTCTAGCTTCTGTATTATTGTTAGATCCCAACACCAAAGTCACGTGGTTGGAACGTTTTCTTATCCGATGTGCCCTGCCCTGTGGCGCAGGTCGCAACCTTTTCAACATCCGGCCGCTATCCACTTTTATTTCTTTCACAAACAGCTCAGCTCCCTCGATATCGGCATCCTCATTTTTTGCCTGCCAGTTTGCAATTGCCGAAAGCAGTAATTTTTCCATTTTACGGGATGCCTCTTTCGGATTAAATCTAAGGATGGCAAGCGCTTTTTCTACTTCCG
This sequence comes from Eudoraea sp., assembly GCA_035312365.1. Taxonomy (GTDB): domain Bacteria; phylum Bacteroidota; class Bacteroidia; order Flavobacteriales; family Flavobacteriaceae; genus JAFMPW01. The sequence continues at coordinate 2,800 of DATGCB010000427.1, forward strand.
CCCCTCTTACCAAATCTGCTACCAAACGCATCTTCCTTGGGGAAGTGGGACAATTATTCAGTTTGGCAAATGCCAGTTGCTTCTTCTCTTCCCTGATCTTCTCGGCCATCTGTCTTTTTCGAACTCCCATAGCGTCTTACTTTTTACCTTTATTTTTTGCCCCGGCATGCCCTCTGAAGGAGCGGGTCGGAGAAAACTCGCCCAGTTTGTGACCCACCATGTTCTCTGTTATGTATACAGGCACAAATTGTCTTCCGTTATGCACCGCAATGGTCTGCCCGACAAAATCCGGTGTAATCATTGAAGCCCTGGACCATGTTTTGATCACCGACTTTTTACCGGAACTTACATTTTGCTGGATCTTCTTGTCCAGGCTATAGTGAACGTATGGTCCCTTTTTTAATGAACGTGCCATTTATTTCTCTTTTTATTTCTTTCTACGTTCTAAAATATATCTGTTGGTGTCCTTGGTCCTGGAACGTGTTCTAAACCCTTTCGCAGGTATGCCGTTTCGGGATCTTGGATGACCGCCGGACGCCCTGCCTTCGCCACCTCCCATAGGGTGATCAACAGGATTCATCGCTACCGGTCTTGTCCTTGGCCTTCTGCCCAGCCAACGGCTCCTACCCGCCTTTCCGGATACGATCAGCTGGTGATCCGAGTTGGATACTGCCCCGATAGTAGCCAAACAGTTGGCCAAAATCAGTCGTGTTTCTCCCGAGGGCAGCTTTACGGTTGCGTATTTACCCTCTTTTGCCATTAATTGCGCAAATGTCCCTGCACTACGCGCCAACACCGCCCCTTGTCCCGGACGTAGTTCAATACATGAAATGATGGTCCCCAAAGGGATCTCACTTAACGGAAGCGCATTCCCTATTTCCGGGGGCACATTATCCCCAGATTTCACTTTTTGCCCTACCAGCAATCCATTCTGGGCAACAACATATCGCTTCTCGCCGTCAGCATATTCAAGCAACGCAATAAATGACGTCCTGTTTGGATCATATTGAATGGATTTTACCTCAGCGGCAACATCCTGTTTGTCCCGCTTGAAATCAATAATACGGTACCTTCTTTTGTGCCCGCCACCCCGCTGGCGTATGGTCATTTTACCCTGACTGTTCCTGCCCCCCGACTTTTTTAACGGAGCAAGCAGGCTTTTCTCCGGGGTATCCGTTGTAATGGCATCAAAGCCATTTACCACTTTAAAGCGCTGTCCGGGAGTAATCGGTTTTAATTTTCTAACTGACATTTTGTGTCTTTATAGATTACTGTAAAAATCAATGATATCTCCATCTTCCACATCCACCACGGCCTTTTTAAAGGCATTGGTCTTTCCGTGCTGTACCCCTGTCTTGGTATAGCGTGTTTTACGGGACGGGCCATAATTCATCGTACGTACTTTCTTTACTGAAACTCCATAGGCCTCCTCCACCGCAACCTTGATCTGCAGTTTGTTCGCCCTCGGATCGACCACAAATCCGTAGCGGTTGTACAACTCACTATCGGAAGTCATTTTTTCAGTAATTATCGGTTTTATCAACACACTCATGATTTCCCTATCTGTTTAAGTTCGATTCTATGCCCTGCACCGCACCTTCAAGAAGCACAATATTATTAGCGTTCAATATTTTGTAAGTGCTTATTTCTGAGTGAGTTATAACCTCGGAACCCTTCAAATTGCGCGACGACAAATATACATTATTATTTGTATCGCCCAACACAAACAAGGACTTTTTGTTCTCCAATCCCAGAGACTTCAAAACTTGCTGGAAATCCTTCGTCTTCGGGGCTTCAAAATTAAAGTCCTCCACCACCAATATGGCTTCCTCTTTTTGCTTGAGGCTCAGGGCCGATTTTCTTGCCAGACGCTTCAGATTTTTGTTCAGTTTTTGGGTGTAATCCTTTGGTCGCGGTCCAAAAATTCTTCCTCCTCCCCTAAAAATAGGAGACTTAATACTGCCTGCCCTGGCAGTTCCGGTGCCTTTTTGTTTCTTGATCTTACGGGTACTCCCCTTGATCTCAGCCCTTTCCTTGGTCTTGTGGGTACCCTGCCTCTGATGCGCCAGGTACTGCTTCACGTCCAGATATATCGCGTGATTGTTAGGCTCTATTTTAAAGACAGTATCAGAAAGGTCAACCTTTCGTCCTGTGTCTTTTCCTTTGATGTCTAAAACTGCTATTTTCATTACTTTGAAATAGTTATATAAGCGTTCTTATGTCCTGGCACGCATCCTTTAAGGACCAGCAGATTCTTTTCAGGAACTACTTTCAACACCCTAAGGTTCTGCACGGTAACTTTACCACCGCCCATTCTTCCGGCCATTTTCATTCCCTTAAATACTCTCGAAGGATCCGAACCCGCCCCGATGGAACCGGGAGCTCTCAATCGGTTGTGCTGACCGTGCGTGGCCTGCCCAACCCCCCGGAAACCGTGTCGCCTTACTACTCCCTGAAACCCTTTTCCTTTGGAAGTCGCAGAAACGTCTACGAATTCTCCTTCCTGAAAAAGATCGACGCCAAGCGTATCTCCCAATTTATGTTCCCCTTCAAAATCACGGAATTCAACGACTTTCTTTTTTGGAGAAGCACCTGCCTTTTTAACATGACCCCGTTCGGCCTTGTTTGCATGTTTTTCTGCCTTGTCATCGAAACCGAGCTGAAGGGCACTATACCCGTCTACCTCTTCGGTTCTGACTTGGGTAACTACACATGGCCCAGCTTCGATAACGGTACATGGAATATTTTTTCCATGGTCGTCAAAAATGCTGGTCATGCCTACTTTTTTTCCTATTAACCCAGACATATAATTAGTATTTATTATTTAATATTCAATGTTACGTATCTCCGGTACTTGATTCGGATCCCTCAACGACTCGTATTCCCTATTTTTTATGTTCTTGTACTCAACACTTTGTCTCAGTACCCGGTACTAAAAAAGGGTCAAAAATAATCCGACCCCGAATCTATTTTTGTTACCGTTTTTCCTTTGCGAAACGCTCCGGACATGTCCTTTCCCCTAAAGCGGGGAATCTCTTCTCTTCCAAGCCGGTTCCGAAACACGTTCGGAATGTGACCTGACTTTAATTTTCAGTACGCTATCCCCACCGAAAACGGAGGCTTATCACACCTTAATCTCCACCTCAACACCAGAAGGAAGCTCTAGCTTCATCAAAGCGTCAATGGTTTTTGATGAGGAACTATAAATATCCAGGAGCCTTTTATAAGAACTCAGTTGGAACTGTTCCCTTGATTTTTTATTTACGTGCGGTGACCGCAATACCGTAAATATCTTTTTATGCGTTGGCAACGGGATTGGCCCGGTAACCACCGCTCCGGTAGTTTTTACCGTCTTTACGATCTTCTCAGCAGATTTATCTACCAGATTGTGGTCGTACGATTTTAGTTTTATTCTGATTTTCTGACTCATCTACCAAAAAATTTAAACGGTTACTCCTTTTGCTGCCTTTACTACCTCCTCCGCAATATTACCAGGCGTCTCCGCATAATGCGAGAATTCCATGGTGGAAGTTGCCCTGCCCGATGACAGTGTACGCAAGGCCGTTACATATCCGAACATCTCAGACAATGGAACTTCTGCCTTGATCACTTTTGAACCAGCCCTGTCATCCATATTGTTTACCTGCCCCCTTCTGCGGTTAAGGTCTCCAACAATATCCCCCATATTTTCTTCGGGGGTAAGCACCTCAAGTTTCATAATAGGTTCCATAAGGACGGCACGCGCCGCCTTTGCAGCTGTCTTGTACCCAATTTTGGCTGCAAGTTCAAAAGAAAGAGAATCTGAATCCACCGGGTGGAACGACCCGTCTTTCAGGATAATCTTCATACTGTCCATCTCAAAGCCGGCCAAAGGACCATTCTTCATGGCTTCCTTGAATCCTTTTTCAACGGACGGAATATATTCCCGCGGGATGTTACCTCCCTTGATATTATTTTCAAACTCCAGCCCTGCTTTATCCTCACTGGCTGGCTCCATGGTGAACACAATGTCC
>DATGCB010000428.1:0-3682 GCA_035312365.1 Eudoraea sp.
TGGTTTTATTGTCTGGAAAGTAAACAGCTTTGGCCTCAAATTAATAATTTTCGTACCTTATGTAGGAATTATAGGGCTTTACCGGCGATAAAATAATTCGAAACTATATCTCTGTAAGGTGGACAAAAGCGATAAAATACCGGCTATCTATATTTCCTATGCCTGGAATTCTGAAAGTGAATCTATTGCTGAGGCAATTGAAAATGAATTTCAACAAAGAGGTGTACGAATTATAAGGGATAAGATCGATCTCCGGTATAAGGGAAGAATCAAAGACTTTATGGAACAAATTGGTCAGGGTAAATATGTGATCCTGATCATCAGTAACAAGTACCTGAGGTCCGAGAATTGCATGTTTGAACTTTTACAGATCTTTAAGAACCAGGATTTTTATGAACGTATTTTTCCGGTAGTGTTGGACGAGGTGAAAATTGCCAGGGCCACGGACCGACTGGAATTGGTTAAGTATTGGGAAAATGAGGCAAATAGCCTCGACAGCAAGATCAGGGAACTAAAGGAACTCTCCAACCTTCAGGGAGTAACGGAAGACCTTAACCTCTACACAGAGATAAGGGGCAATATCGCGAATCTTACCAATATCTTAAAAGACATAAATACGCTGAATACAGATCGGCATATCAGTTCCGATTTTGAACAATTGTTCTCCTTGTTAAAAAAAAGGATGAAGACAGATCTGGATGGAAAAACCGGAAGCCTTATGATAAAAAAATTGGTAAGGCCGGCTGTTCTCATTATCGGCATCGTCTTTGTATTACTGGCCTTTAATGTCCTAAGTGGAGGGGGGATTTTTAAGGCCAACAAAGGTTCGGATCAAGATATGGATGAAGCCATCGTGGATTCATCTATGAACCCCGCAAATACAGATAGTATATCGATTAAGGAAGCAATAAGGCCCGAAGAAACCCCCGTCGCTGATGCTGCGGGCATTACGTATGATGTTGCGTTGGTTGTACCGTCAAACATGACGAACGGTGATGTTTATGTGGATGGCCAGCCGGCTGAAATTATAGATAGAACCCTGATTTTTATAAATATCCGATTGCGGAAGAAAAGCGGCAGCCATCACATTGAAATCAAGAATGGGGATGAAAATTGCGCCACAGATAAATTGATTTCACAAGACAATGTACAGATAACATTGTGCAATTGATCGTTGGTTTTGCATTGGAATAGGCATTGTGGCCGGAGGTGAAATATACCTAGATGGCCCCGGTTAATGTAGTATCGTACGTATTGTGGCTGAAACTTTGGATTGGTAATTTAACAATTTTTGTATATGAGGGACGGTAGTCAAATTTTGTTTGCGATCATATTCTTAATGTTACCGGGTATTTTACGGCCCATGGCTGAAACTGTTTCACAGAATGACTCCATTGTATATGTCTGGGATTTTAGTGTCAGCGACACGTCTATACGGGAAATAGGGAACATGCTTACGAATGATTTTGAAACCGAACTGATCAATTCGGGCCTTTATACGGTTTTGGAACGCAGGCGATACAACCGGGTACTGGCACACAGAGACCAGGAAAACAAAATAACGGACATCCAGAAATTACCGGCGACTTCCATGGATAGCCTTAAGGCAATTAAGGCAGGAGTGGTCATTTTCGGCGAAGTTAAGGATGACATTAACAGCGGGCAGTATGAGGTAACCGTCACATTTCAAAATTTGAATGAGGTGATCCTGAGAAAGGGAAGTATCCTGATAGGAAGGGGATTAATTGCGGACAACCAGACCCGAAAGGATTCCATGAAAGAATTGGTGAACATCCTGCACGCAAAGGAATTGTTGGCAGCTAAGAAAGAACTGTTTGACCTTGTATCCCAAACCCTGTCCACCTATATGGTGCGGGTTAAGGACGTACAGAAGGAGTTTAAGGATATTGCGCGCTTTGCGCTTAATGATCAGCGCTATTTTGAGGAACTGGGGAAGAAGATATTCGCCTATAATGACATTTTTAATGAGCTTCACAACAACGGGGCCAAATATCTGGCGGATTTTACCACACAGTGGGGGGCGCCCCGGGGACAGGAGCTGGAGGCTATTATTTCTGGAATAATGGACGACATCCATAAAACGCACATTCTGAAACTCGATAAGGTTCGCATCGCTATTTCCGAATACAGGACCAGTTCTGCGAATAAAAGTGAAAAGAAGAATATGAAAAATGAGATCATGAACAGTGTTAATGAAACCACCGATGACCTAAAGAGGCAAATTGATATTCTCGATCTGAAACTCATTACATTCCTGACCCATCTTCGGCTTGAAATGAGCAGATAAAAATTATTTGATGGTATGTTTAATTAAGATCCCACAGTTATGAAAGCTCCAAGATTGCTAAAAAGAACACTGATAACAATATTTGCCGTTGTCATTGCCGCCTGCGGTGCTGAAACGGTGGCCGCCATTCTGTTTATTCCGGCTTTTGCGGCAACCTGGAACGTAGAAAATGATAATGAATACCGCATAGATTTACAGCCAGACGAAAATAACAAGAATGTGCCGGCAGGGGTATTTGAAGGAGAGGAACAGCACGATAGTGATAGTGAACGGGACGGAAACCTGATCACAGGGACTTTCAGTGGGCTCGACATTGTATTTACGATCCACAGGCCACAGAATGTAAAAATACAATACGTCGGTAAAATGCAGCCCGTAAGTGATACGGATCATAGCATTGTCAGGATCGTATTAAACTCATCTGAAGGAACATTGATCCTGGTACCCTGACACGGTCAATACCCCCGCTTGCCAGTACGACGGGAAAAAAACTCCGCACCCCAAATTTATCGGGTTTAAGAGATTTTCCGGGTGGTTGTCAGTTCCGGAAAGCCCTATTTTGCCGTCCAGCCGCCATCTACGGTCAGCATAGATCCCACCATGTAACTTCCGGCTTTACTGGCAAGGAATATGGCGGCACCCTGGATTTCCCGCAATTCCCCCCAACGTGCCAGGGCAGTTGCACCCACGATAAAGTTTTTGGCCTCTGCGGTTTCTGCGATCGGGATATTCATTTCCGTTAAAAAGGGTCCCGGGCAGATAGCATTCACATTGATATTAAAAGGAGCGAGTTCCAACCCCAGGGCCCGGGTCATTTGTACTACGGCCCCCTTGCTGGTCGCATAGGGTGTACGGTTGGCCAGGCCTACCAAACCCAGCGTACTTGCCATATTGATAATGCTGCCACCTCCGTTCTTTTTCATATGAGGGGTAACTGCCTTCGAGGCATTCCAGGTTCCGTCCACGTTGACCTTCATGACCTGGGCAAATTCCTCCGCACTAAGTTCATCGATAGCGCCCCTGATATTGATCCCTGCACTATTGATAAGGACGTCTATGGTTCCAAATTGGGCCAGGACACGGGCCGCCATCGACTCCATTTGCGACAGGTCTGTAACATCCGCTGCATGGGCTTCGGAGCGGGTTCCAAAATCCTGTTCTAGTTTTTTGGCCGCGGCTTTGCCCTCTTCCAGGTTTCTGTTTACCAAAATCACATTGGCCCCGGCTGAGGCGAGTCCGGCAGCCATGGCATTGCCCAGGCCTTTTGAACCTCCTGTAATAATGGCATTTTTGCCGGTCATGTCAAATTGTTTAATGCCCGGAAGTAGCTGATCACTCATGGTTCGGTTGGTTTTATTTGATTATTTGAAACCC
>DATGCB010000429.1:0-3863 GCA_035312365.1 Eudoraea sp.
TCCTATGTGATCACCATGGAAGAACTTTCCAAGGTAGACGCCTCGGCCTCGGTGGTGGTCTCTGTCAATAATTCACTGGTTTGCTGGGGGCTGGAACAATTTGGAACTGAAGAACAGAAAATGAAATATCTGACGCGGCTCGCGACGGGTGAATGCATCGGGGCTTTTTGCCTTTCGGAGCCGGAAGCCGGTAGCGATGCCACTTCCCAGAAGACAACGGCTATTGATCACGGGGATCATTATATACTCAATGGAACAAAAAACTGGATTACCAACGGTAGTACGGCCGAAATTTACCTGGTCATGGCGCAGACCCATCCCGAAAAAGGGCACAAAGGGATTAATGCCCTGATCGTTGAGAAAGGGATGAAAGGGTTTGAAGTGGGTCCCAAGGAGAATAAATTGGGAATCCGTGGCAGTGACACCCATTCCCTGTTGTTTAACGATGTTAGGATCCCCATGGAAAATCGCATTGGCAAAGATGGGTTTGGATTTAAGTTTGCCATGTTAACGCTGGCTGGCGGGAGAATAGGCATTGCTGCACAGGCGCTCGGAATCGCTGCAGGAGCGTACGAACTTTCTAAAAAATACGCCCGGGAAAGGAAAGCTTTTGGTACGGAAATTGGCAATCATCAGGCCATTGCCTTCAAACTTGCAGACATGCATACGCAAATTACCGCGGCGCGCCTTCTGGTCTACAGGGCGGCCTGGGACAAGGATAACGGGAACAATTATGATATCTCGGGAGCCATGGCCAAATTATATGCTTCGCAAGTAGCCATGGATACAGCCGTGGAGGCTGTACAAATACATGGTGGCAATGGGTATGTAAAAGATTATCACGTGGAGCGGATGATGCGCGACGCCAAGATCACGCAAATCTATGAAGGTACTTCTGAAATCCAGAAAATTGTGATTTCCAGAAACCTCCTCAGGGATTAACCGTAAGGTTCCGGATGGGCCTGCAGCTCCAATTGTACGTCCCGGCCGCAGACCGATTCTCCCCTTTATAATGGTAGCATGTCACAGAACCTGTGCCCCCTGTTGAACTCAATTTAATACGAAAGGTTTACGGCAGAAAAATCCGGTAATTTCTGAAAGTTAAACTTGCCCGGCCGGGCAGGCCTGAGTATTTTGCCGGCAGGTCATGTACCGTTCTTTTACCGCTATGATCTGCCCGACTTCAGTTTGTACCCAAAATTTGGGTATCCTAACCTGCTGAATGACCCATAATATCCGGGATTTTGCCCAAAATGCCATTATCAAAATCACAAATAAGTATCCCATATATTTGGATTTTGAATGATAATTAAGCTTTTATTCAATTATGTGAATTTTTTATTCATTTTAGCATTTATCACTACATATATTGCATCAAAAATGATATTTTTGAGTAAATATCATAATGTATGAAGTTGAAAAAACAAGGCTTGTATTTGCCTGAATTTGAGCACGATAACTGTGGAGCAGGATTCATCTGCAGCCTTAGGGGTGAAAAATCCAATGATATTATCCACAAGGCACTGGAAATTCTGGACAAGTTAGAGCACCGGGGTGCCGTAAGTGCCGATGGGAAGACGGGTGACGGGGCAGGTATCCTGATTGATATTCCACACGAGTTCTTCACCACGGTCTGTACCTTTGAGTTGCCGGAACCCGGGGATTATGCCGTGGGCAATATATTCCTTCCTCAAAAAGAAAATCAGCGAAAATTCTGTATTTCGGTATTTGAGGAGAATATCAAAAAACAAGGGCTTCAGCTTCTCGGGTGGCGTAATGTTCCGGTAAACAAGTCCATTCCGGGCAGGATTGCCATGGAAACCGAACCTTATGTAAAACAGCTTTTTGTGTCAAAAGGACATGAGGATCAGGATTTTTTCGAATTCAATTTAAAACTGTTCGTTGCACGAAAGGTCACGGAGCATACCATTATCAATTCCAAATTATCTGAAAGTCCGTTTTTTTACGTCCCCAGCCTCTCCACCAAGATCATCATCTTTAAGGGGCTGCTAATGCCGCACGACATAAAACTGTACTACCGGGATCTCGTTGATCCCCAGGTGGTGACAAGGCTTGCCCTTGTACATCAGCGTTTTTCCACCAATACATTCCCTACCTGGGATCTCGCGCAACCCTTCCGCTATATGTGTCATAACGGAGAGATCAATACACTCCGCGGAAATGTTTCCAGAATACGGTCCAGGGAGGAACTATTGGAGAGTGATCTCTTCGGGGATGAGATAAAGAATATCCTCCCGATCATATTGCCTGGGAAATCGGATTCGGCAACTATGGATATGGTGGTTGAACTCCTGCTGATGACCGGGCGTTCCCTGCCCGAAGTCATGATGATGTTGGTCCCGGAAGCCTGGGAAAAGAACACGGAAATGTCTGCGGCCAAACGAGCATTCTACGAATATAACTCCTGCCTGATGGAGCCCTGGGACGGCCCGGCATCCATCCCTTTTACAGATGGAAATTATATCGGTGCCGTTTTGGACAGGAATGGCTTGAGGCCCTCGAGGTATTCGGTGACGAAGGATGGCTATGTAATCATGTCATCAGAAACCGGGGTGGTCAACCTGAAACCGGAAAATATTGAATTTCACGGCCGACTGGAGCCCGGGAAGATGTTCCTCGTAAATATGGAGGAAGGCCGAATCGTAAATGACGAAGAAATTAAGGAAACCATTGCAAAAAAACATCCGTACGAAAAATGGCTCGATGAGAACCTGGTCCACTTAAGGGACATCCCTTACAACGATTGCCCCCTATTCCTTAACCAGGCATCCCTTGAAAAAAGGAAAGCCGTTTACGGTTATACCCTGGAGGATATTAATACCATCATCCTCCCAATGGGGCAACACGCCAAGGAACCCATAGGGTCCATGGGGTCGGACACCCCGATAGCCGTTCTTTCGGAACGCCCCCAACTGCTCTACAATTATTTTAAGCAGTTGTTTGCACAGGTGACCAATCCCCCATTGGATGGGATCCGGGAGGAACTGATCACAGATATCAGCCTTACTTTGGGCAGTGACCATAATATTTTCGACTTTTCACCACTGCATTGCCGAAAACTAAAAATCCAAAACCCGGTAATCTCCAAGGAAGACCTGGACAAGATAAAAAATTATGATGTAAGCCCGGATTACAAGGTGGTTTCCATCGAAATCCTATATGATGTTGTGCGGGGCCACAACGGACTTGAAGACGGGTTGGAAACAATCCTGCAGCAGGCGGTAAATGCGATTGATGAAGGGGCCAATATCATCATTTTATCAGACCGGAATGTGAGCGAAACCAAGGCACCCATTCCCGCCCTCCTGGCATGTTCGTATGTAAATAGCGGCTTACAGAAACTAGGAAAGCGGTCTAAACTTAGTATCATCATCGAGTCGGCAGAACCCCGCGAAGTGCATCATTTTTGCTTATTGTTCGGGTTTGGTGCCAGTGCTATCAATCCGTACCTGGTAAATGAGATCATTGCGGAGCAGATTGAAGAACACGATATATCTGCTTTTACCTTTGAGGAAGCTGTGATGAATTACAATAAGGCGATTGGAAAAGGGGTACTGAAAGTAATGAACAAAATAGGGATATCCACCCTAAATTCGTACCGGGGTTCCCAATTGTTCGAATGTATCGGGATCAATACCAAAGTGGTCGACAAATATTTTCCTTCAACGCCCACCAGAATTCAGGGGATTGGATTGTATGAAATAGAAAAAGAAATTTCGAAACGCCACTATACTGCCTTCAGGAAAAAGCAGGTAGCTGCAAATCTCGACCTTGAGATCGGTGGAGAATACCGATGGAGGCGAGATGGGGAGAAACATATGTTTAACCCATTATCGGTTGCA
>DATGCB010000430.1:0-3724 GCA_035312365.1 Eudoraea sp.
ACGATCTATTATTTTCGTCTTCCCTGCACCTAGGAGGAGTATGGCCATCCAGATATTGGCCCCGATGACATCTACAAGGACCATTTGGCCAAATTTTTCGGGATTGTATTTAAAAATTTCAAACATGGCAGCCTGGTTGGCCCCGCCACCAATCCAACTGCCTGCAATGGTGGAAAGACCTCTCCAAATGGCATCAAAATCATTTCCCCCAACCGTTTCTGGAGAGAAGATGGATACCAGTATAATAGCCACAGGGCCTCCGACAATGATCCCGGCAGTCCCGGTAAGAAACATGATCAGCGCTTTTGATCCCAGGTTGGCAATGGCTTTGAGGTCAATGCTCAATGTCATTAATACAAGGGCAGCCGGAAGTAAGTATCTGCTGGCCATAAAATACAATCGCGATTCATGTTCAATGAGGGTCCCCGTTTCGTCCAGGGTCTGCCATTCCGGGGCGATGATGCCGGTGGAGGTAAGGATGCCCGGCAACAGGTAGCACATGAGCACCCCCGGAACAATGGAATAGAATTTTTTCCAGAATCCCTTATGTATCGAAGAGGTATAAAAAACAAACCCAAGACAAAAGGTCAAAATCCCAAATATAACGGTGTCGTCAGTAATTAATGGTTGGTTTACGGACATAGGCGGGTGTCTTCGCCAAATATAATGAAATTAGGAGATGTCATAGACTGGTTAACAGGCCTAAATATTCAGCCAATAAGTAAGTTTGAGATTAATTGAACGATACCTGGGTGAAAAAGTATTGACAAAATAGTTGTCGTTGTACACCAGGTATAGATCAGACAAAGGGGCAAACCGCCATTGAAGCCTGGAGTTAATCCCCAGGTTGTCACGTTGGTTACTGTATTGCACCAGGGTGGACCAGAAAACGGTTTTGCTGAAGGTGATCTCCACCTTAGGGCTGATAAGCCAGAGTTCAGCACTTGGATGGGGATCGGGTAAGGCTATCTTGTCGTAATTAAGTTGCAGGGAAATGGACGCCCTGGGCTGAATTCTGAGCACAACGCTGCCTTCAAAAGAAAACAAATTGCCATTATAGAACGTGCCCGCTCTTGACTCTACTCCATAGGAAAGTACCTGCGCCATGTTCGACATATAGCTTAGCCCGGCACTATTGTAATAATATCCCCTTTCACTTGGCAGGGGAATACCCCCTTCAGTATCTGTAGGGTCAAATTCATCCTCATCCGTCAGAAAGGTATAGGAATGAATATATCTCACCTGGAAATTCGACTGATCCTGTAGCTCCACTTTGAAAAAGGCCATAACATCCTGATCGGTTTTTAAATAATCCAGTCCTGGCCTCCAGGTTGTGATGGGAAATAGTTCCAGGCCAAAGTTATTGATGGTATTGCTTTTTGGCCAAAACACCATTTCCCCAGAAACAGCAGCTTTAAGAATATCTGTGCGCCTTATAAAACCCAAATCGGATGTAAAGTCCTCGTCAATATAGACAAAATCAGCAAAGGCATTGAAGTATTTGGAATTTCTGCTCAGGAAAGCTCCGCCAGAAAAATTGCCATTACTGTCATCAGGTTGAAAGGATTTGTGCCCGTAAAATTTACCGACCCAACGATTATCACGCGAAGACAGGTTGTAGTCTATCCCCAGTACACGGTTGTACTCCTCTTCCCGGGGCACATAATCATAGTCTTTAAAGGTTTGCCGGTTGATAAAAAACATCCCTATGTTCGACCGTGCGAATACTTTTTTCTGTATGGCAAACATGCTATTGTTGTTCGAAGGGATCTCATTGGCAATGTCTTTATCTGTCTGGATGCTCAGGAATCCCAGGCGCCAGTCCTTGCTGAGCTTACCACTCAGGCGGACCCCCCCTATAATTTTATTTTCTAAGGTATTGTCCGCCGAATCCACAGCGATCCCTATTCGTCTGGAGAAAAACGGATTGGCATCCCTGCTGCCACCAAAGGAACCGAAAAGATCGCTGTTATCTATAAAAAATTGCCTCCTTTCAGGCAACGAGATTTCAAAACGGGTTAGGTTGGTGAAAATGTCATCGACCTCAACATTGGAGAAATCGGGATTCATCGTTAAATCCAGGTTCATGCCGTTACCGATTGAAATTTTTGCATCACCACCGGTCTTGAGGCCATTGTTGCCATCGTTTGTGACAAAATCCTTTTCAGAAATGGTGTTTATGTAAGGGATCAGGGCCAAAGGTGATTTTGATTTTCCAAGGGGCTTTTCAAAATGCATGTCGCCCATAAATGCAAGGCTGACGATAAACTGGTTTTGCGGCATGGGAAACCAGACACTTCGCTCATTGGTTTGCATGTCGAAGCGATAACTCTGAAACCGCCATTTTGATTCTCCCTCCCTGAATTTAAATGAAGTAAGGGGAATTGCTAATTCGGCCGTATAATAATTACCATGGATTTTCGCATTTCCGCGCCATTTGACATCCCAGGAGGTGTTAAATCCCCTGACGTCCTGGCCACCTCCCGAAATCAGGGCTTCCCTGACTACCCCAAAAGGGTTGATGCCGAATAAAAAGGCATTGCTGCCATCGTTAAAGGTATCGAACAGCAAGGAAATCCCGTCACCGGTACTTGCCCGGAAATCCCTCTTCAAAGAGGGGGTCACCCAGTCACTCCCCACGGAGTGTGCGGTAATGCCAATGTAAAGCGTGGTCTCATCATAGACCATTTTAATTTCCGTGGGTTGTTGCGCCAATATGGAATCGGATGGAAAATATTGCTGAAAATCATGGGCGCTCTCAGCAGCCTCCCAGATGCGTTCATCCAGAATTCCATCGGGGTCGATGGTTTCGGTGGAGTATTTAACAGTGAACGACTTGGTTTTGTATTGCCCTAATGACGCCAGTGAAAGTAGAAGAAATACTATAAAGTATTGGGGTTTGGCCATTAGGATTGCATACGTCAGCCCAAATTTAATGGAATTAAGCGTTAAAAATTTGCTAAATTATTCATTTAAGTCCTATTATTTCCCGAATCAGCAAGTTTAACCACGGTCCCTGAATTTCTTCCTTTTTTTCTTATTGGTATTTTTAAATAACCGCTTAAAAAACCCATCGCGTTTAATTGGGACGCAGTCCATCCTTTGAATCACAGCATCTGAAGGAGAAGGAAAGTGGCTTTTGGTGATCCAATCCATTTCCTGGTCCTTGTTCATTTTTTGCATCAAGAGCGCAAAAAGCGGCAGAGCAGCACTGGCGCCCTGCCCAAGGCTCGTACTTTTGAATCCTATCTCATGATCGTCCAGTCCTACCCAGGAGACATGGATTAAGTTAGGGGTGAGCGCAACAAACCATGCATCTTTATTATTTTGGGTTGTGCCTGTTTTACCGGCAATATCGTTCTTTAAGCCATAGGTAGAACGGATCCGGGAGGCGGTTCCATGATCTACCGTAGATTTCAACATTTCGAGCATGATCTGGCCATTTTCTTTTGAAAATGCACTTAGTTTGGCCTTTTTTGGTTCAAAATGAACTAAAACCGAATCATTTTGATCCGCTATTCGTTTAATCAGGTATGGATATACTGCCTTCCCGTCGTTCAGATAGCTCGCATAGGCACCCGCCAGTTCATTGACGTAGATTTCCCCGGTTCCCAGCGCCAGTGAAGGTTGCTTGGGTAATTCTGAGAAGATCCCCATATTTTTGGCCTGTACCAGGACATTTTCTATTCCGGTTTGTTCAAGTACCTTCACAGCCACCGTATTT
>DATGCB010000431.1:0-2048 GCA_035312365.1 Eudoraea sp.
TCCATCCAATTCCTATGTTTATCCGGGGGCCTCTTTACACAGTGAATTGGAATTACTGGTTGAGACGGGACTTACTCCTAGAGAGGCTTTATCAACCTCACTCATAAGCGGACCAAAATTCTTTGAGCTTGACGAATATTATGGTGGCATTGAAGTCGGGAAAGTGGCTCATATGATTTTGCTCACCGAAAATCCACTTGAAGATATTAAGAATATCGGAAGTATAGATTTGGTCTTGAAAGGAGATCAAATTTATGATCGAAGTAAGCTTAAGGCATTGAAAACATCTACGAAAATGCAGTGAATGCCAGCATTTAGTTTTTATAGTCTGCCGAGCCAAGTTTTTTGAATTACTCTTTACTTAACATTATCAACATGAGCAGAATTATCCTTTTTTTTTCGTTTGTCTTTTCTATCACAAATCTAAACGCACAGGAAAAGATTAGCTATTTGCTTAACAAGAAGGCAGATACAAATGAAGTAACTATTCAAATCACATTTGATGCGCTACCGGCCAGTGATGCCAATTTAGTGATACCAAGAAGTGCACCGGGAACTTACATTCTGACAAACTACCTAGCCTTTGTCGATGATGTTGTTGGATATACCACAACGGGTAAGCAGTTGCAAGGAATGATAGGAGACGGAAGCTTCTTTACGTTTGGAGAAAGTAATGAGCCTCTGAATAAGGTGAGTTATACGGTCGACATTGAAAAAATGGAAATTGCTTTATTGGATGCCTCTACGAGTTCCAAAGCCAGAGAAGACTATATGGGTCTGTTTGGCTATTCAGTATTCGGGTTTATTGAAGGAATGGAAGCAGAGGCCATCAATTTTAGGATCAACACTGACCCTTCTTGGCCTATTTTCAGTACGTTAAGACCTGATACCGATCGAAATTTCGGAACAGATACATATGAGGTTGAAAACTATGCCGCATTGGTTGATGCTCAATACCTCTTAGGTAAGGGAGTTCAGGTCAATCGAGTTGAAGAAGCGCCAATTCCATTATTTGTAGTGGCCTATGCTGCGACAGCCGATAATTTGGAAGGTATCGGGAATACAGGTTTATCATCGCTGCAGAAGCTTGCTGAATATTTTGGATACGTTCCCATGCCTCATTATACAATAGTTTATGAGTTTCTGAAACCCATATCAGCAAGACATGACTACGGTTTTAATATGGAACATCTCAATAGCATGACGGCGCATAGGGATATTTCGCTGGAATATATTCCCAATAGAGATTTAGGCACCATCATACACCATATGGGGCACTCATGGGTTCCGTTAAGATCCTGGGGTGAAGGATACCGCCCATTTGCTTGGCAAGTGGCTCCGCTAATCGAAACAATCTGGCTGAATGAAGGATTTATATGGTATGTTTCTTTCCAGCAAATCCTCAGCGACGAAGCAAGGTTAAATTGGTGGAAATCCAACATTGACAATGCACCGGATTTTATTAAAACCAAAACCTTAAAGGAATTATCTCTTCTGGGTTCAACCCAATATGCCTCTGATTTTAGAATAGGGAAAAATCTTTTTTCCAGAGGAGCTCTGATGGCTTATGATTTGGATGAGTATATTCAAAAACAAACGGACGGAAAAAAATCCTTTAAGGATGCTATTCTTGGATTGCTTAATTGGTCAAAAGACAATCAAAGAGCATTTAAATACAATGAGATTGAACCTATTATGTCTAAGGCAACTAGTGTGGATTTAAAGCCGATTTGGAATAAATGACAAAACGCGCCGGAATAAGTAAAACGTTATGTAACATTTTGTATAAGTAATGGCAGTCAATGTGTTTAATATCAAAGTTTGTAGCCCGATTAAACTGCTGAGCGGTTTGACAGATAAGTACCACTCAATCTGCCACTACTCATACAATTTACCGTTGCTGCTGCCATACGTCGCTTCGCTCCGCATGGCAGCAGCAACGGACAGGCGCCCTGCGCCAGCGTCGTGTACCTATTCTCCGCTTCGCTCCGAACAGGCACACAACACTGCGCAAACGCCATGTTAGGACTCCGAGGCGAAAAAATTTT